>JASFLF010000257.1:0-5638 GCA_050118235.1 Gammaproteobacteria bacterium
TAGGCGCTTTAGGCGACGCGGCAATCGTGCTTTGAGTGGCTTCCCGTAGGGCCAGATAGAATCTGTAAGACCCACCTCAAGTCTATCTCGTCTAAATGTGCGGTTTATATGAAACACTACACTAGCATAGTAATGCTGATTTAAATTAAAATACCCTAAACGAGATTGAATTGTGTATTTTACCAACATCGTACATCAGCAGCGCTGTTAAATCGATTGGTGTCTTTTAGCGTTGTGGCAATCTCGTCGGTCTCTACAAGTACTTCCCTCAGTATTAACCTGAAAATTTTATTTATCATTTGATTCTCATCAAAGTTCCTTGTCGTTATATTTGTGAAAATGAATAAATTTCTTGTAACCGGCAATAACACCAAATAACCAATTTTTATCCACTTGCGTAAGAGGGCGTCAAGGCGATGATAAGCAAATTCAAGATCGTAAGCATTTATGTTTTGTTGTCCTTTTTACTTCTAATAATAGGTTGTACTGCTACTCCATCTCAACCCGAATCTCTGGATTACCGCGCCCGGGCCGAAACTCAGGCCAAGGACAGTGTAAATGTGTCCGCGGTGGTGCTGAGCCCGCAAGAAACTCAGAACAGTTTTTCTCTGCCACTGGAGAAAAAAGGCATTCAACCCGTTTGGATAAAAATAGAAAACCAAGAAGATCAGGAATTTACTTTGATGCTGCTCAGCATAGACCCGGAATACTTCTCACCGTCAGAGGTCGCCTGGAAATTCAAAGCACATAGCACCGTTGATCAGGATGAAGACAACAAAATAGAAGACGTGGGCGAATTAATCGACTTTTTTCTGGCAAAACACATTCCTGTGGTGATTCCGCCGTACAGCACAGTGTCGGGTTATGTGTATACGCATCTTGATCCAGGTGTGAAGGCGTATTCAGTGGAGCTCATTGGAGTGGGCGACGTTCGATCGTTCGAATTCGCTCAATTAGTGCCTGGCTTTGAGGCGGACTTCATGCGCGTGGACTTCCAAAAGTTATACCAGCCGGACGAAATCCAGGATCTGGATCTCGATGGATTGCGCGAGTATCTGGAGAAGCTGCCTTGCTGCGTATTCGGTGGTGATCGTAAAACTCCGGGCGATCCCCTTAATTTGGTTATCGTGGGTAATGGCCGGCATATACTTGCCACTCTGGTGCGCAGGGGGTGGGACCTTACCGAGACCGTACGTAGTGGTACGGCATGGCGTACAATAGTCTCTTCCGTATTCGGGGCGAAATACCGCACCTCGCCGGTTTCACCTCTTTATCTTTTTGGTAGATCCCAGGACGCCGCACTGCAAAAAGCACGTAATACCGTTGATGAACGCAACCATTTACGACTTTGGCTGGCACCGGTAACCTTGCAAGGGCAGAGTGTATGGGTGGGCCAGATTAGCCGCGATATCGGCGTGAAATTATCCAGCAAAACAATCGTTACCCACAAAGTCGATCCGGTCATAGACGAAGCGCGGCTTTATATTACCCTCGATTTGGGTGCCTCGCAGGCTGTGAGAGCGTTTGGTCATGTTAAGGGGGTTGGCTACTCTGACCGAGAAGCGCCGCGGTTTAACTACACTAAGGATCCTTATTACACCGATGGCCTGCGAGTGGTGTTAATCCTTGGAGAAAAGCGACAACCACTGGATAAAATAGAGTTCCTAAAGTGGGAAGAAACTAAACAGTTGGAAAGAAAGTCGGAGTACTTCGAGTCTCCGGTATCTGAGTAGGCCCTCATAGTCATAGCTACAATTCCACGAAGTAGAAGGGTGGGCATGGCCCACCGTAAGTGCGCCGCAATAGTTCCGATAGGTGGGCAATGCCCACCCTACGTTGCAGCACTGCTGGTGGGAGCGGAGCTATGTGCCGCGACGTATGAACTTAACTCCACATCGCTCCTATGGTAACTAATGCTACTTTAAATAAGGCCTAGCGCGCGCCACGCGTACGGTTATCGTTGCCGCCGCACCGCCTTCGAGGAGTTTAAAAGCTTGATAACCCTTAGTTGGTTTTTTCACAGCACCTTCGGCGCCAGCGTGGCCTACGGAAGCTTCGGTGCCAGCCTCATAATACCACACACCTGCGACGGCCTTATCGAATAGTTTTGCGTCGCTGAAAACTATAATCACTTTGTATATCTGCGCACCTACGCCTCCGCCAACTTCGAAACGCGAGACCTTGATATAAGAACGGGTGTCGGTTCGTATATCCGTAACCACACCCAAACCACCACCGGCGCCGAACCAGGGTATCTTGGTGACTTTCATGTCAATCACTATGTACCCGACAGCGTTGTCAAATATTTCTTGCAGCTCAGGCTTGGTTTCGAGAAAGGCGGCGACGGCCTTTTCCCCCATCTTATCCAGTTCCGCACGTTTCGCATCTTTCTCCGCTGATGACAGCGTAGCGCAGCCGAAAAGTATGATGAGGTTAAATACAACAATACTCTGTTGCACATAAGACGCCGAGATTAATTTTATGTACTTCAAAACAAATTTCTCCATATTGCTTTAACTATGATGGCTGTCCAGTTGTGTTCACATCTAAGCTCTCGGTTCCCTGAAAGCATATGTTAACTCGAAGCGAAGAAGGGTGGGCATCGCCCACCTTGGAATATCTTGATGTCAACGTTGAAGCGGGTGATGCCCACCCCCGCCCGAGTAAATTGCCATTCAAAATTACTCAGTAGTATTCTTTCGGAACCAACATAAAGAAAACATCCTCCACCCGCTGCCACCAGTTACGTGCTGGCTGTCGTGTGACCGTTTCCTTGTCGTTGGTCCAGCGCAGTTCTCCTTCATCGTCCAGTTCCACTTGCCAGCTGTTTTCCGGTTGCATGTCGCGCTCGATCAACTTGGTCAGCGCTTCGGCCAGTCCAGGGCTATTGATAAATACGCCCATCTCAGTATTTAACTGAGCGGATCGCGGATCAAAATTCATAGAGCCAATATAGACTCGTTCTCCATCGGCGACCATGGCTTTAGAGTGTAAACCCATGAATTTAGCTTGCGTTGGTGGTGTGTCGGATACCAGCGATTGTATTGCCGCGTCGTGGCGTATCTCGTACAGCTCCGCTCCCGCTTCGAGGATTGGTTTTCTCCACTTCTTATAATGACTATTTACGGCGGGAACGTCATGGGAGGCGAGTGAATTGGTCAGAATCTTGACCTGCGCGTCGCGGTCCTTGAGCTCGCGTAATATTGATATACCTTGGCCGGCGGGAATAATATAAGCGTTGATAATAAGAATCTTCCGTTGAGCCGCCTCCAACATCGAGTGGATGTGCCCCAGCATCACTTGTTCAATGGCACCGCTGGATGGCAGGTCTGAAACCACCTGACTGGTGCCGAAGTGCAGCCTGGTTTTCAGCGCCGTAAACTCAGCTGACCACGACTGAGGGTCAAAGGGAAAGTTCGCGAGCGACTCAGCTTTTTCGTTGAGACGTTGCAAGAGCAATTTCTTTCCCGAGTCCAGCTCATCTTTGGACACTGGGATCTGCAGCGCCGCCGCCGGCATCACCCAGTCACTGTTCCAGAAAGTATCGAAGACATCCGATGTCTGCCTTGCCACAGGCCCAATGCCAAGCACGTCCAAATCGTGAAAATTGAATGACGCATTCAAACCCATATACTCATCGCCGATATTGCGCCCACCCAGGATTACCGCCTGATTGTCTACGATTAACGCTTTGTTGTGCATGCGCTGGTTGATCCGTTTGAATTCGCTCATTGCTTCACCGGCGCGCTCCATGATTTCCCGTTTCTTCCAGGGATTAAACAGCCTGAGTTCTAAGTTGGGATGTGCGTCCAGCCATGCCGCCACATGGTCGCGCTGGGCGACGGTGCCGGCATCGGCGAATAACGTATTGAGGTCGTCAACCAGCATGCGCACCTTAACACCACGGTCCGCGGCGTCCAGCAGGCGCTTGGCGAGGAGTCGCCCCGCGGCATCGCCGTACCAAAGATAATACTGCACGTCGATGGAATGCCTGGCGGAGTCGATCAGCGCCAGCCGCCAGCGCAGACCTTCTTCATTGCTGTCCAACAACTCGAATCCGGATGCCTCAGGACCGTGCGCCGTGCGAATCGCGGACTCGATGTCAGAGAAGGCGCCGTCGGCTTGGGCAGGCATCGCATACTCGGGCGACGGGCGAACGTAGGGTGCGACCGTTCGGGTCGCGCACGAAGAAAGGGTAATGGTAACTGTTAGAATGAGTACTGCGCGTAATGGCAGGGACATTGTTGCGATCTCCGGATTCGGCGCTAACTATGCCACATCAGCAGCAGTATCGCCAGTCGCGTGAAGTTACGGATAAATCAAGTAACGTGGCAATTGGGCTAGTCGGTTCAAGCACCGAGTTCAGTGACTAATGGAGAGTTCATGAGATTGCCGCGCTATCGCTCGTTTATGCACAGTAGTTTTGGGTGCAATGACAGCTATGGTGGAAGGATATTTTATTATTAGCAGAATATATAAGCCACGTCGCTGTTCTCAATAACGCACTGTATTTTCGTTGGCGATTTTAGACGGGTGGAGAAGTCGCCCGCCGATTAAAGGTTCATTAAAAAATGACTTTATTCACAAAGGTTTGATACCTATCAAAGAATTTTTTTGCCGTATCTATCAAAATGTGCGCAGGAATAACTAGTAATTTACTAGGAAATCAAAACTTTTAATCGGTCTAGTCGCTTGAGTAGGAGACTTTATTTATGCAAAGTCCTCAAGATCCAGCCAACAACGAACAAACACAATCATCTCTTGAATCACTGTTTCCGCCATTAGACCGGGAATCAAGGGTTGAGTTACTCGAGCGTATAACGGAAGGTGCGAAAATCAGCAAGGATTATATTATGCTGATGTTTCTTTCAACTGCGTTGGCGTCGTTGGGTTTGCTTCAGGGTTCAACCGCCGTGGTGATTGGCGCCATGTTAGTTGCGCCATTAATGGGGCCTCTTATTGGAGCAGGTATGGGGATTACGCAGGGTAATGCCTTGCTGTTTCGCGTTAGTCTCAAAAGTGTACTTGCCGGTATCGCCAGTGGTTTTGTGGTGTCGCTGTTGATTGGCTTTCTGAATCCGGGCTTCGAGCCATCCTTGGAAATTGAAGCCAGGGGTGAACCGGATTTGTTGGATTTAGGTATCGCGTTTCTGTCGGGATATGTCGCAGCCTACGCATTCGCGAATACAAAACTGGCTTCCAGTATTGCCGGAGTTGCCATAGCCGCCGCGCTGGTTCCTCCTCTTGCTGTTGTAGGCGTTGCTTTGACCATTGGTCAACCCATTATTTCGCTGAATGCTTCATTATTGTTAGCCACCAATATTGTTGCCATTATTCTTGGCGCTTCTGTCGCCTTTCGCATACTTGGGCTCCACAAATCTATTCAAGAGGACAATAAACCTAAATGGATTCGCAACCATCGCGTCATTGAGCGCCAGGGCCTCTAGGGCCTGTCCGGCGGGTTTGCCCTGACGCGCTTTGGCCGCCGCTTTGACTTCGGGCGGCGCATCTTTGGCGGCAATCGCCCAACGCGCCGTATGCCAGGTTAGCATATCCCGTGGCGTAAATTTGCTGTCGTCCGGCCAGCGTGCGCATTCAAGAAACATGTGCCGGATGCGCTCCTTGCCCTTGGCTTCGC
>JASFLF010000258.1:0-5634 GCA_050118235.1 Gammaproteobacteria bacterium
GCTTGATGCACAGTTTTTAGGGAGCTGCGCTGGTTTTCACTAAGGTGTTCTTCCGCTTCAGGATCCATCAATAATTCAGTGTAACCCAAAATAGCATTTAATGGTGTGCGAAGTTCATGGCTCATGCGTGACATGAATTGCGACTTGGCCTTGCTTGCGATCTCAGCTTCTTCTTTGGCTTGAATTAAAGCTTGTTCGGTCAATTTGCGTTGAGTGATGTCGGAATCCACTCCGCGATATCCACAAACATTACCGGTCGCATCGAACAATGGAATGCCGTTGGTGAGCAGGCAAACAGGGCGCCCGTCTTTGGTGAAATTCCAGTTTTCCAAATCCTTAATGGGCGATTTGTCTGCATATATGGTAGAAAATTCAGCCGCGATTTTTTGTGCTTCTTCCGGTGTCATAAAATCGAACGGCGTTCGGCCGATGATTTCCTCGGGACGGTAGCCGAGTATATCTTCGACCCGTTCAGAACAATAGGTATAAACACCATCGGCATTCACTTCCCAGATCCAATCGGACATGCTTTCGGCAATATCTTTAAAGCGGGCCTCGCTGGTGCTCAAGCGGTGTTCAGCTTGCTTACGTTCGGTGACGTCGAGTGAAATTCCCACTACGCCGACAATGCGACCGGTTTCATCGAATTGGGGTTCCACAAACGATTGGTAAATAATGTCTTTCCAGAGAAATTCAAAACTCACTGATTCTCCGTACAACGCTTTAGTGATGTGTGCCGAAGGCGTAGAATCGGCGTTATCAATGCCAAGGTAATCATGCAGAGAAGTCCCAATCAGTTGATCAGGCGTCAGCCCGAGCCGCTTGAGCCCGGCGCCATGGGTCATTGTGAATTTAAGTTCGGTATCCAAGGCCCAAAACACCGCTTGCACCTGGTCTGCGATTAGATTGAGTTGCGCGTCACGGTTGCGCAAATTCCACTGCGCTTGTTTGATTTGTGTTATATCGCGCACAATGGCCAGCGCTTCACCGTGACCTTTTGATACATAACGCGCTTCAAAGTCACGTTTATCGCCGCCGAGTGTGGTAATCGTATATTCGTGGGTAGACACCTCACCTGAGGAAAACGCCCTCTGCAAATGTTCCATGCCTTCGCGGGCGAGGGGGGCGGGAAATACGTCCAGAAGTTTTTTTCCTAAAAAAGCCGACGGCGGCATGGCCAAATCGCTTGGGTCGCGCACATGGTAATCGACGAACTCACCCTCACTATTGATGGTAAACATTAAGTCGGGAATGGCGTTTAACATAGCGAGCCGCTCTAGTTCGGCGGACTTGCGCGAGGTGATGTCGATGACATATCCGTGGAAATGGGTTATCTTGCCTTCACTGTCGCGAACGATGTGGCAGTGGTTTTCCACCCATACTACGCGCCCATCTTTGGCGATAATTCTATAATGTTCGGGTTGGAAATGGCCGTAGCCGGATCGGGAGTGAAACGCCAATTGTTCCGCCATCCGCGCTTTGTCATCGGGATGCAGTAACACATCGAAATGAATGTGGTCGTGGAGCAATTCCTCCACCGTATAACCGAACACAGCCTCCACATTGGGCGTGACGTACTCCACTGGCCAATGGGGGGCGTTGGTCCACCGAAAAATGACGACCGGTCCATGGTCGAATATTGGTAAATCTACATTGTTCATCATTGTTTTATAAATATTTTTTAATCAGCGAACACACAGTAAAGAGTCCTTTTCTTGCAATCCAGTTGCCAACTACCTGCTGAATCACGAAATATCACGCACTGCGGATTAACCGTACAAATGTGCGGGAAATCCGAACGAACAAGGAATTGAGGTTTGTCGCGGAGTAAGGACGATGTCGTTTTATTGTCGCAAAATACTTAGAGTTCTGGTGTACGAACTAACCGGCAGACGAAGAACTGCTTTCCAATTGTAACTTCCGTTGTTTTAATGTTTTTATTTTGAGTTGGCGTTGCTTTTCGAAGATATCGATGGCGTCATCGAGTTCTATTTCGCCCTGATCGATTTTATTGCATAAATCCTTTCGCAATCTGTAAAGCTCCTTGATCTCCGGCTCATTATTGTGATGGGCCAGATTTTCCCAGTCTCTATTAATTTCATCGTCGTGACAATAGTTTACGGAAGCCGCAGGAGATTGGCCGGATATGAATAAAGCGCATAGAAATATCGGGATGGTTGAAATGAAAATGTTGAACCGATCAATCATAGGGGATGAAGTACAAATATTTTTCCACAATCGACATAATAATAGTTTAGCTTATGGCGGCCAAGGACTCGGATCAGGTTTACGCATAAATTATGGTAGAAGGAATTTGGACAGCTATATTAGCGCCACGGGTTTGGTTTAGGAAAAGACAGACCAATGAATCGGTGATATCCTCACGCAATCTGGAATAATACAGAAGTACATTGTATTTTAGAGAATTAGTGGTTTGATATTGCGCTTGATAAGGAGAATAACCACCGTGAGTGATACCGAAAAGGACCAAGAGTTTTATGATTTGGCTAATTCGTTTATTGATTTGGCGAACCAACGAGCTGCAGGGGTAGATAAAGGGAAGGTGAGTGCTGCTTTTCTTTATGCGGCGGCACGATTCAATTCGTTTGTCGTTGCTTCCAGCGCTGCAAATGTTGAGCAGTTTATGTCGTATAAAGAAAATGCTTTTGACTATATGGTTGGAGAATACCAAAAGATGCTGGAGGAACATTTGCGCGACTATACAGACCATTTCAAGGACTACATAAAAACGCATTCTAATAATTAAGGGATATTGCGCGCAGCGAAAAATCTTAAACTGCGAAACGTGAGTAGTAGTACAAATCATCAAATAGTGTAATTTGTGAATGTGTAAGGAGGATCCATGCCTTTTCCATTGGCCGCAGTACTTACGGCAGCTCCCAGTGTGATTTCCGCCGCGGCGGACATTATTCGGGTAATCCGAGAAAAGAAATTCAACGAACCGGTTGCTCAACCTGATTCGCAAAAATTCGATGAGATTGCGGACTTGATTGAACGCCAGGCACAGGTTATCGAGGAACTTGCCTTAAACAACAGTAACCTGGCTTTAGCGGTGAGAAACAACCGGATACTTTCAGCAATTTCAATGGTTGTTGGTGCCAGTGCGCTAATTCTGTCGATAGCGCTGTAGTGCGGACCACAGATAGTCTACGATGCGCAGGCTGTTTTATATGGACTGGACATATGACCCGCATTCCTGAGATGCGCCTTTTTTCGCTCTTTAATTAGATAAGGAAAACGCTATGCCGGAAAATTTGCCCAAAGCCGTGATGATTTTATTGTGGTTGCTGAGTGGCACAATTTTGTTTGGTGCTTTGTTGATGAAAAGTACGGTATTGAACAGTTTTGTATTCCTGCTGGTGTTTTTTGGAGTGCCTGTGTTGGGTTACTATCTCATTACGCGTAAAAAACATTAAAAAAGAATTTTGTCTCGTTTCCGGAGGTGGATTAGTGGGCGGGTTGAAAGTATAAACTGCCGGTGTGAATTCTATTAATGAACTCTGCGTCAGGATTTGTCCTTTTCGGTAGCTCCCATGTCACTGTACTTCTCGTAGTTACTGGTGTCTCTTTTGCGGTTTGGCCATTGTCACAGCAGGTTTTGCGTAAGGGATGGGTAAAACCGGTTGCATGGACTCTGGCTTTGTTAACGCTGATTGAGCTGATGGTAAAGACCATTGGGTATAGCGCCTATGGTGTACCGTGGCAGCGGTTGCTGCCGCTGCAAATCTGCGATGTGAATGCCGTGTTATGCGCAATAATGTTAATCATGCGCAGCTTCGGGATATACCAAGTCGCTTATTTTTGGGCAATGGCAGGTTCCACCGCAGCCTTGCTTACGCCGGATCTACAATACGATTTCCCGCATCCGATATTCGCGTTTTTTTTCGTGGGCCATGCGCTATCGATCTTCGGTGTTCTATACGCCACCTTTGTGTTTGGATTTCGACCTCGGCTTAGCTCAGTAGGGATTGCGTTGTTGGTGACTGGGATTTACGGCTGTGTGATTATGGCGATGAATTATATATTGGGAACTAACTTTCTATATTTACGAGCTAAACCCACGGCGTCTTCGGTGCTCGACTACATGGGGCCATGGCCGTGGTATGTCATGGGGCTTGTATTATTGTGTGCAGTAGCGTGTTTATTGGTTTACGTTCCGTTTCCCATTTTCAAAAAAATTCGAACGCATAGTACCCACTAACAAAAGTAAAGGAAAAACAGCGGTCATTCCACTGACGGCATAATCCGGCTGTATGCCATCAAAGATTGGTAATTTGGACAAAAATTCATATCGCTGATGAATTCACCGTCACGCAAGCAACGGTCGCAAGTAGGAATGTTCGGACAGTTTTTGCAACTAATAATGTGTTTTCTAATTGCTTCGTGGGGGATTCTCGTTAAATAGTCGTCCAAGTGAATGCCGATAAAAGCCAGCATCTTGGATAGGCGATATTTACGGACAGCGCGGCGATATTTTTCTTTTTGCCGGCATAATTTTTGTTGTTCTCTTTGAAATTCTTTGTATTGCGATATACCAACGAGCATTGATAATGACACGCCCACAAGACCAAGCATAATAGTCAAATAAAGCAATGTGGAATCCATACTTTATATCCCAGGCGATGAATATAGTTCGAATCTACTCACACATTGCGAAAGAAAAATTGATCTGTGTCAATATTTGAATTACTACCATTAATCTCCTTTACACCAAAAGCATACTGTTTAACTCAAGTTTTTTTGTGTGCGATAAATTTGTACCTAGGGAATCCCTGAATAAGTCCTGGTCGAGCAGGCGGATTCCTGAGACAGTAAAGTTCTACGACTCCAGGGATGGAGGAGGTAGGGAAGCGTCGGCAATAGCTGCCGAGGCGCAAAACACTGGGGATATAACTAACTCAGGAAGCTCTGAATAAGTGTCGTTCTGAGCATGGTTTGCGCCAGCAGCCAGGCAAGTGCAATCTGGTCTGGTGTTGCTTCCTTAGGTTGACCTACTCGGGCCAGCCGACTGGACAGTCCAATTTGTCACTCTCATCGCGGCGCTAGCATCTGCCCAAAGAGAGATAAGGAAGCTCTGAATAAGTCCATTTCTACGATTTCAAAAGTTTCAAGAAAATTTTAACTGCCTGATTAAATTTGAGTTTTGTGGTCTAAAATTCTTCGCTACGAGAGTACCGATCACTTGCAGGACAAAAATCAATCACATGAAGGAAAACTTCGGTGCGATAAATGTTCAGCTCACTAAAGCAGACATGAGCGAACTCGACGCGGGATTTGCCAAGTTCACAATTGAAGGTAAGCGAGTTCCAGGTGCGTTAATGGCCGTACAAGACATCGGTGCCAATTTCGGTACAAGCTCTAACGGGACACGCGGCAACTCACCACTTCGGCAAAAACAGAAAAAACCGGGGTCAGAGTGCCCCGGTTTTCGGTTTCATATATTTTTTCGATTTTTACTCTAACTATTAACAACAATAAATGTTCTTTTTTGAACAACTCACCGTTGTTCCGCTTACGTGAAATAGTGGGAGTCGTCGGGACAATATTCTACGAAGCCGTTATCGTTGCACGATGCTGGCATAGGATTCTGCAATAACGTTAAGCTTGTTAACT
>JASFLF010000259.1:0-5626 GCA_050118235.1 Gammaproteobacteria bacterium
TTTGCCGCAGATAAGATCAATATTGCGGCACTGGGAAACGTTGTACCTCAGTTGCATATCCATCACATCGTGCGCTACCGCCACGACCCCGCCTGGCCGGCGCCAGTGTGGGGGAAAGTACCAGCCAAACCGTACAGTGAAAAAGGATTAACGGAAATCGTTAACCGGTTAAAAGCCGTATTCGTGGATGAAGTCACCTATTTGATCTGAACCGGCTGCAAAAGTGTCCCCTATCACCCAGATAAGATCAAAATTGACCACCAAGTCACGAAGGGCACGAAGAGAAAACCATTTTAAAGTCCTTCGTGCTCTTCGTGGTGAATAAATTGTTTTGCAGACCTCTGGATCTGGTATTGAGCTATAACGTTGGGGCTGGCGGATAATGTTTCGGATACGCCACTCTCGCAGCACCGCTGTCAACCGCTGCTTGGGCAATGGCCGGCGGTACATAGTCGCGCAATCGCGGATCAAAAGGCTTGGGGATGATGTAGAGCGGTCCAAATTCCAGTTTTTCCACTCCATAGGCCGTTAATACGGAGCGCGGTACGGGTTCGCGTGTCAGCGCGGCCAACGCTTTGACTGCAGCGATCTTCATGGCCTCATTAATGTCTTTAGCGTGCACATCCAACGCGCCACGAAAAATATAAGGAAAGCCCAGCACGTTGTTCACCTGATTGGGGTAATCGCTGCGCCCGGTGGCAATAATCATGTCCGCCCGCACGGCCTTGGCGACATCGTATGCTATCTCAGGGTCGGGATTGGATAGCGCAAAAACTACGGGATTGTCCGCCATACTGGCGACCATGTCAGCCGACACCAGATTGGGCCCGGACACGCCGATAAACACATCAGCCCCTTGCATGGCGTCTCCCAAGGTGCGCTTGTCGGTTTGCAGCGCAAACTCCTGTTTATAGACATTGAGATCATCGCGACCACTGTGAATCACGCCTTTGCGGTCGACTAAATAAATTTTATCCTTATTCGCCCCCAGTGACACCAACAAACGCATGGAGGCGATACCCGCCGCGCCCGCGCCCAGGCACACAATATTCACATCCTGCAGGGATTTGCCTTGGATTTCTAACGCATTTAACAAGCCGGCGCAGATGATAATCGCGGTGCCGTGCTGATCATCATGAAATACCGGAATATCCAATTGCCGGATCAATGCTTGTTCTATTTCGAAACATTGTGGCGCGGCAATATCTTCCAGATTAATACCGCCGAAAGTAGGCGCGATATTGGCGACGGTTTGAATGAAATCTTCGCTGGAACGGGCATTGGCCTCTATATCAAACACATCGATATCGGCAAAGCGCTTAAACAACACGGCCTTGCCTTCCATCACCGGTTTGCCCGCCAAAGCCCCTACGTTGCCCAAACCCAGCACGGCGCTGCCATCGGTTATCACAGCGACTAAGTTGCCTTTGGCCGTGTACCGGTAAGCGTCCTGGGGATTTGCCGCAATGGCGCGAACCGGCTCTGCCACGCCGGGCGTATATGCCAGGGAGAGTTCCTGCTGGGTCTCGCAAGGTTTAGTCACTTCAATGGCCAGTTTCCCCGGTTTTCCCTGCGCGTGATAATCGAGGGCTTGTTGTTTTTTGTCGGTGGTGTTGGTCATGGTTCTTTTCTGTAAGCGTTAGTTGATGATGGCTGAAATTGGCTGATGTTGAGTACTGGTTCGATCCGGCTAGGTTATCAATGTCAACTCAGTTCTGGACGCTGACAGCCGCGCGATGGCTGATTTGCATGGTTAACCGGTTTTTGTGTTTAAACGCCCAGCCCCGCGCAACTACTGTCTTACCCTTTAACGCGGCCAATTCGGTCTGATCGAAATTATGTATGTCCTTATGGGCAATGCGCAAGGCCACGGCGTCGTTAAATTTAAGCCAGAAGAATTTTTTGGTTTCAAACGTAGCGGAGATTTTTCCCTGCAATAGTTGAAAACCCGCTGCCAGCGCGTCTATGTCCGCGGCGTTTTTGGGCTCAAAATACGCTTCGCGCCATATGCCTAACCGCGCTTTTGCGGCTTTTGCTTCGGCGGCCTGATAACAATTCAAAAAGCGCGTATTGGGCGCTATGGCCACCCAGAACGCCAGACCGTTTTCCAGCAATAACTGCTGTACGTTACGGTAGGAATCGCCATCGGCAACAAACACATGAGCCAGGTATCGGCCGTGGCGGTCGTGTTTTTCTTCACCATAAACAAGACCCACACGCTGGTGCGGCTTGAGCTGAGATTGCAGAAACTCGCGGGCGGCCTGCGCCAAGGGCTGCGAATCGGCGCCGTCGTAACCGATTTCCGGAGTGTTAATGCCGAGCAGTCGCACCAGCTTTTTATTCCTCAGCCGAATGGTGTCACCATCGACCACGGATTGCACGCCGACGGTTTCATCGATGATCGGTGCCAGGCAAGCGGAGCCGGCATAGCCTGGGCTGCAGAACAATACTGCAAATATGGCCGCAAACATCACCACAGCCCCTGGGAGGCTGCGGCCAATAAAAAAGGCGTCTTTCCGGGAAAAGACGCCTTTTTTTGAAAATACGCTGAATTTCAACGGCTTGGCGCTATTTCCTACCGTATTTTTGACGAAACTTGTCAACCCGGCCACCGGAGTCGACAATTTTTTGTTTGCCGGTATAAAAAGGATGGCAAGCCGAGCACACGTCAAGATGTAAATCCTTTTCCAGCGTCGAGTGCGTTTCAAAGCTATTACCGCAACTGCAAGTCACTGTAATGGCTTGGTAATTGGGATGTATTTCGGCTTTCATGTTCTTTGACCTCTTTGTGACCTCGTTCGGGACGGTAATTTGAAGGTGATGTTTGTTGTGATCACAGCCGGCACGCCGGAGTGAAGGGGCGCAATTGTAGTGGATTTGCCGCAGCGGGACAAGTACCAAAGAGGCGTTAGCCCGCATTTTCTCACGGTAAATTTAAGAGATTGCCGATCAACCGCGCCGGTCCGCCTGACTACGCAGCGGTGGGCGCTTGCCCACGGACGCCGTCACTTCGGTTGGCTTGCCCTGGTGCAAAATTTTGATGTTTACATTCTCTCCCGGGGCTGTTTTGGCGATGACATTCATTACATCGCGGCTGTCGCGCATGGGTTCGCCATTGATTTCTTTGATAATGTCACCAGGTTGCAGGCCAGCTGTGGCAGCCGGGCCATTACGTAAAATACCGGCCACAATCACACCACTGGTGTCTTTTAGACCAAAGGATTCGGCCAGCTGCGGGGTTATATCTTGCACTTCTATGCCCAGCCACCCGCGGGTCACATAACCGGTTTCGATTATTTGGCGCATGACGTCGATAGCGGAACTCACCGGTATAGCAAAGCCTATACCTTGGTAACCGCCAGATCGGGAAAATATCGCGGTATTAATGCCCACTAAATGACCATAGGGATTGACCAGGGCGCCTCCGGAATTTCCCGGATTAATGGCCGCGTCAGTCTGAATGAAGTTTTCAAACACATTAATGCCCAAGCGGTCCCGGCCGGTGGCGCTCACAATCCCCATGGTAACGGTCTGGCCGACGCCAAAGGGATTGCCAATGGCCAGCACCACATCACCCACTTTTAAGTCTTCCGATTGGGCAAAGGTAATAATTGGTAGTTTTTCCATCTCGATTTTCAATACCGCCAAGTCGGATTCAGGGTCCGTACCGGCGATTACCGCTTCGGCACTGCGGCCGTCGCGCAACGCCACTTGAATCTCATCAGCCCCCTCAATCACATGGTAATTGGTTAGCACATAACCTTTTTTACTGACAATGACGCCCGAACCCAAGCTGCTTTCCAGGCGCTGCCGCGGTGCAAGCCGATCGCCGAAAAAATGGCGGAAAAAAGGATCGTCGAATAAAGGATTGGCTTTTTCCGTAATGACTTTGGTGGTGTAGACATTGACCACCGCCGGTGCGGCAATTTCCACGGCGCTGGAATATGACACTTGCCCTGTGGGGGCTGCAGTGGTTAGATTAAACCGTTCGGTGTCACCGATTTCACTAATCTCCACCACGGGCCGGCCGCGACCTAACAAATCCGGGCGCAACAACAGTACAATAAATGCTACCGCTAATCCGAATACGATGGCTTTAAATATAAAAGATAAAGGGGATGATGATTTCATGGGGTGAAATTCTAGCACGGGTGAGGCCGTTCAGTAATCAATTATCCTAGGGTTAAGGAAACTAAAATATGGTGTTGTTACAAGATCTGGTGAATTATTGCGATCAACTTCTCGGCATCGACCAATTTCAAGACTATTGCCCCAACGGCTTGCAAGTTGAAGGCAAGTCGCAAGTTAGCAAACTGGTCAGCGGTGTCACCGCCTCTCAAGCGCTAATCGACGCTGCGATCGCGCAACAGGCCGATGTGGTTTTGGTCCATCACGGCTATTTCTGGAAAGGGGAAAATCCCTGCGTAGTCGGTATGAAACGCCGCCGCTTACAGGCGTTGTTAGCCAATGGAGTCAGTCTTCTCGCCTACCATTTACCGTTGGATGCCCATGACAGCCTGGGCAATAACGCACAGTTAGGTCGCTTGCTGGGATTCGCCGTGCGCGGCGGATTCGGCGGTGGCCGGGGGCCGGATATCGCCTTACACGGTGAGCTTCGCGCGCCTGAATCCGCACAGCAACTGACGGAACATATCACCCGGAAATTAGGCCGGACGCCATTGCATATTCCGGGGCGAAGCGAGGTGATTAGCAAAGTCGCCTGGTGTACAGGTGCCGCACAAAATTATATCGAACAAGCGGTTATGCTAGGCGCCGACGCGTTCATCAGCGGTGAAATATCCGAGCAAACGGTGCACGTGGCGCGAGAAATGGGCATTCACTATTATTCGGCCGGTCATCATGCCACCGAACGCTATGGCGTTCAGGCATTGGGCGACCATCTCGCCGATTATTTCCACATCGAGCACCGGTTTATCGATATCGAAAATCCTGTCTAAGGTTTTCAACACTGTGTTAAAGCTCTTTGTTAAAGCTCTTTATTAAAACTCTTTATTAAAGAAAGTACGGCAAACTGACGATTTTAATATTAGGGTAAGTTTGCACAGGAGGTTGAGCATGTCAGTGCCGGAAATTAAACACAAAGATGAGATGTACCAATTATTGCGTGAAGAGCGTGTTGCCGAGTTCAACGAACGCCATGGCAAAGGCGAGAGTTGTGATTTAACCCATTGCGATTTCCGTGGCCTGGATTTGCGCGGCTTGAATGCGAAGGGACTTGATTTTACTGGCAGCTACTTCAGGCAGGCCGATCTGCGCGGCATCAATTTCCACGAAAGTTGTTTGCAAGAATGCAGTATCAATGGCGCCAAGATATCCGGGGTTTATTTTCCGGAGCCGCTGCAGCCCGAAGAAATTATGATGTCGTTACACCACGGTACGCGTATGCGCTACCGTTGATGATCGTTTTCTAGCCCGCGTGTCTCAACAAGACTGCGGGAGCTGGCCATTCTCGGCCATCCCTGGCCTTCACCGCATTAGTGCGTCCTGTACGTCGCGCAGGATTACGCATAGCCATGACTACGGTTTGAACAAGTATGTTGCGGCCCTATTTGTCTTGAGAGTTTCGGGTGGTTTGCCACTGCGAAAGTACCCTGACCTGAGTTGC
>JASFLF010000260.1:0-5607 GCA_050118235.1 Gammaproteobacteria bacterium
AATGGCCAATAACCCGGAATCACCGTTGACGATAACATCCGGGGCGATGTTGGTTTCGACTTTCCGCAACGGTTCTAACTCTCGGTACTTATTGATACTGTCCCATACCAACGCTGACAAATTTAGTGGCTGGGTGTTAAAGTCCTGGCGCGAGACCCGGGACAATTGCAACAAGTCATCAATTAGCGCCGCCATGTTTTGCGCGTTGTGGCGGATGCGGTCCAGATAGTGTTTGCCTTGATCATCCAACCTATCGGCATAATCCTCCGCCAGCGCTTGACTGAAGCCGTCAATGGAGCGCAGTGGCGCGCGCAAATCGTGCGAGACAGAATAACTGAACGCTTCCAGTTCCTTATTCGCGGCTTTTAACTCGGCAGTGCGGTGTTCCACCATCACTTGCAAGTGCTTGTGATGTTGGCGCAGCACTTCGTCGGCGTTATTGCGTTCTATTTCGGCCGCAACACGCGCGGCAAAAATCTCCATAATCGCTTTCATGTGGTCGATATCATGCAGCGGTTGATTGTCCAACAGCACAATGATTCCCAGAGGCGCGCCTTTGGAATCGAATAAGGGCGTGCCAAGATAACTTTCAGCACCCATCTTCGTCAATAAATGGTCTTCAGGAAACTGGCGTTGCACCTCGCGAGGATAAACACAGGTATGTTGCCCCATCACCAGGGCGCACGGTGTGCCATGCAAATCATAGACTATGTTCGGTGCCGGTTTTCCGTGCGCGTACACCGCTATGGTTTTAATTTGATGTATTTGCGGTGTATCCAACACCCCGATAAAGGCGTATCGCATGGCAAATAACTCCGATAAACGTTTTACCAATTGGTGGAAGAAAGCGTCGCCGGTTTCCGCGGAAACGCCCGAGGCAATAAGCTGGATAGCATCATCCATGCGCTTTTTTCGAGTCACGTCCTCATGCAATAAAACCACTTCGCGAACTACGCCGGCCTCGTTTTTGATAGGGTAGATATAGGCGCGCACCCAACAATCGCGATTCGGACCTTTAAATAAAGCATTTTCCGCCGGGTTGTAATTGACGGGAGGAATTTCCGTGGGGTTTCCTGCAAAACCTTGTTCCAAATAAGGCAGAACGCCTTTATCGCGAAGCTGTGAATCTTGCAATACGTTATAGTTGACAATTTGTTGTGCCGCCACCCCCCACAAGGTTTCCCAAGACCGATTGACTTGCAAGGTGCGTCCATCCGGCGACAACACCTGTATACTAAAAGGTGATTGCTCTACCAGAGAACGATAACGGTTTTCCGAGGCCCGTAGTTTATGCCGCATCTCCTGGTTCAACGCCATACTCATGGCAATGACCATAGCGAGGATGCCGAATGGCCCTAGGTGAATGAAATTGATGACCGACGACCGCACCAACATGCCTTCTATCCCCGTTGCCATCAGTATCCCCATGGCCAGTAACATAGCCAAGGTTGTGCCCATGCGGTCTCGATAATATCGCACGCTAAGGGCGTAAACCGCAAAAGTGAAAGCGACAATCACTCCAGCGATTGCGACAAGAAAACCCAAACTATTTCGGCCCACCGGTCGTAAAACTGTCTCCCCCCAGGGCAGTTGCTCGGCATCCAGGCGAACGATTTCCGCGAATTGCAGGCTATAAGGCTGAACGATATTAACCACGATCGATACCGCTGCCAGCACTGTCAACCCCACCAAGAACCATAAAGGGCGTACGCCGCTGTACTCACTGACAAACCAAGGGAAAATAGTGAAAAACATAAAAATAACCGTTATCTGCCATTTGAGCCTGGGAATATATTCGCTCAGCGTTGGCGCTGTGTAAGTCAGGCTATGAGATAGCTCAAAAACCACTAAAAGCACACACATAACGGCAAATAAAAAATGGATTCGGGAAAATGGTTTCTGAAAGGCGATAAATGCGTGGTTCATCGCCGCGTATGCGCAGATACCGGTCAACACCAGCAGGCTCGCTATAACAATGTAGCTCATGGTTTTCCTTCGCTAGCTTTTATCGAGCTTATTGCTCGTATTAAAAACAACCACAGTTGCCAAATAATAGAGAGTATAGAAGCTATAAACGTCTTTTTCCCGAAAAAAACGACGTTCAATTGTTGTGGCTATGAAAGGCTAAATCGTGCTAGTTTGCACGGGGCGGATTGACACCGTCGTTATTTGATATTGGTATTGTCATTTTGTTCGTGGCGGTATCGCGATCACTGCGTAGGAATCACTACGGAATACCTACACGAAAATTCTACGGGCCCGCTAAGTAACAACTATGCAAGCGATGGATCTGGTATGCCGCCGTATAGTAAAAACGCTTTGGAGTGAGTGGCGCAAGCCGATACCGATGGGGCAGCGTCAAACCCGGTCAGGCGTGACTATATCTAGTATACGAATTGGGTCAAAGAGTCCTTGATTATACTGGGTGATAATGCTCGACCTTAAGCGGTAGGATCAGTTATCATTCCTCCGCAAGCACAGGGCTGTCAGGGAGGGTAAGCGAGGGACTTATGGGCAACATTGCGCTGAAAGGTGTCTTTATACTGACTATCTGGTTATTTTATCCAACGGGAAACTCAGGCGCGGACGACGCGCCCTTCGATGAATATGTCAAACATCTGTTGAACAAAAAGAATGATCAACTTTCGCTAATATTCACGGCGCCGCCAAGGAATCAAAAAAAGGACAAGGAAACCTATACACCAATCATCGAGTTTCTTGCGAAAACGCTAAACCGAAAAATCGAGTATAGGGTTCCCTCCGGATGGTTGGATTACAACAACGCGATGATTGCCGATACCGCCGACATTGTCTTTGATGGCCCGCACTTCAATGCATGGCGCATGAACCACTTGGGCCACAGAATTATCGTTCGCCTGCCACAACAGCAAGTGTGGAAAATAATTGTGTCCAGGGACAGCGCATACGGCTCGCTAGAGGAGTTGTCAGGAAAAAGGATATGCCTGCAAGGGGCGACCAATTTTGGCAAACTCAACTTTATGTCATATTTCCCCAACGTAATGAGGCTGCCGGAAGTGGTCCAGATCAAAAGCCGGCAGGACGGCTACAACGAAGTGATTAAGGGCACTTGCGCTGCCACTATCGTCACCGACAAGGAACTCGATAAATACAACGATACTTACGGTAAGGCCAATCCGGATCAGGAACCGCCCGTAAAAGTGCTGCGTACTCTGAAACCAACCCCCAATCAAGCGTTTTCCGTCTCCTCTAGGCTGGATGCGGATATGCAGCTGGGAATACAAAAAGCATTATTGTCGAAGGAAGGACAGCAGGCTATGGTAAAACTGCGGGACCGCTATGCCAGCAACGAAATGCTCATAGAGGCCAGTGAGAAGGACTACAAAGCGTTGTCCGGTGTGTTAAGCGATAGCTACCCGTTTTATAATCCATTCGGTAAGTCGGTCGACGAGGCCTATGGTGTTCGTTAAGAGTGAGATCATGAAAGCTGAGGGGATCCTAAACTGTTTCATCAACCAAAAAAAGGAAACAACATGAAAATAAGAAACCTTGCGATAGTATTAAGCTGTTTATTGCCTTTGACGGCGATGGCCGAGGCCCCAAAAATAACAGGCAAGCCAATAATCGAGCAGCCGCCGTTGCTGCATTGGACTCTGGACTATGAGAAATCCAAGGCGGACCTGGAGGAACAAACGGCCAATCGCGTCAATGATCTGCACGCCGGCATCAGCCAATGCGATCTGGTGTTTTCCACCGCCGGTAACTACAACATGGCGCTAAAAGAATTGTTTTACGATCATTTCCTCAAACACAATCCCGAGATCACGAACTGGTTTTATACCACATCACCTCCGGTATCGTTTCAGCATGCGCAAACCAACGAGTTCACCATGGGGAATTTTAGAAGCACTTGCGTTCCCACGGTGGCCGCGGGTCCTAAAAAACTGATGGAAAAGCTTGAAAAAGCCGGCTTGCTGGCCAGCAAACCCATACCGGTTATCCGCAACCAGGGTAATGTGTTGCTGGTCAAAAAAGGCAACCCCAAGAACATCAAATCGATTTGGGATTTGGGAAGACCCGATGTCAAAGTAGTAACATCCAACCCCTATAATGAAGCGGGATCATTCGGAAACTACAGCAATTCCATATACAACATTGCCGCCAGCGAGAAAAGCGAAAAAGAAGCTAAAGAGCTTTTCGACTCCCTGTTCAATGGCGAACAAGGCAAATGGTATGCCGCCGATCGCATCCACCACCGTGGTGTGCCTTGGTCCGTCGCTTACGGCCACGCGGATGCAGGGCCAATGTTTTACCATTTGGCGTTGCATTCGAAACGCCAATTCCCGGACATGTTCGATATAGTGCCATTGGGTGGGACGGTGGAACAACCGCAAGCCGCCAAAGGCAACAAAATCGGCACCATGTTCATCGCCAAACTCAAGGGCAACGACGCATTGACCGAATCGCAAAAAAGGTATCAAGAGAAATTCATTCAGGAATTCATGACGCCAGAGTTCACCAAAATATTGGAAAAACACGGCTTGACCCGGCCACCGGAATTTAAAGAAATCGCGTTAAACATGTAGCAATCGTACAGTGGCGCTTAGACGTTCAGCGTTTGGCGCCGCGCTATTCGCAATTCCGCTTGTGATGGGTTTAACCCGAATGAGTAACAAGTTGTCACAGTGACTTTTCCGGTACCTGAAAAACAACTCCGCGAACTATCGCGGAGTTGTTTTGCTTGATGTGGTTGGATTATGGGCGTGCGAGACCGCATTTCATACCGTTGTTGTATGCCAGGTCAGTTATTGAAGCTACATAACTATCATGAGCAGCTTGACCTACATTGGCGACACTTTTCCTCTCGTTAAGGTAGTAATCAATATATTCACACATATCGATCCCCGGGCTGGTCCCCGTGCTCAGGTAGTCGGCGTAATGATTGCTTTCATAACGAATACCGCTTTCTCGCAGGTTATACCAGATAGAATAAGGCGTGGCGGTAAAATGATCTCCGGTCCCGGCCATATTCGGATCATCATCGTTGTGCGGTCCATCGTCTAACCAATCGCACAATAACTTGGTGACGTTGCGGGCGAATGCCTTACCATCCCAGGGCTTGCTCACCAGGGGGCTAGCATTGGGTTGTTCATTGGGATTGCCGCTGTATATATAAGTTGTTGCATTGTCATCGAAGCTGTCGCTACAATCACCGGATGTGCCGGTTAGCACCGCGCGATTGACAAAAATCCCCCAACCTTCGATAGCGCCAGCATAGGAATATTCTCGAGAACGTATATTCCAGCCGTCAACACCATCACGCATGTATTTACCGCCGGGACAATCACCGCATAAGAAATCTGCATTGTATGGCCAGGCTCGATTATTGATGATGTGACCAAACTCGTGATAACCACCTCCGGGCCAACCGCTAGCCGGATAGGGGAAATCGATATTGCTACGTCCTCTAGTTTGTGCTGCGCTGGCGGTAAGGGAAGGAAAGTTAACAAAAATTTCGCCGTCACTACCTGTGGGATCATAGGGAACACCGTTATCCACAAACCAAAATTGAGCAGCCTCGGCAAGACTTGCATAGTGATTCGCGGCAAGGCTATAGTCGTCTCCATA
>JASFLF010000261.1:0-5606 GCA_050118235.1 Gammaproteobacteria bacterium
CATCGGAAAATTGGCTTTGCGCCAACCCCTGCTACGGCCTTGCACACCACGAGGCATCATGACTTTGTTGCAAAGCACGGGGCAAGACATTAAAGGCATGGACGCGGTGATGGTGGGGGCTTCCAATATTGTAGGCCGCCCCATGACGCTGGAGCTGTTAATGGCCGGTTGTACGGTCACGACTTGTCATCGGTTTACGAAAAATTTGCACTCCCACGTCAGCCGGGCTGATTTATTGGTTGTGGCTATAGGCAAGTCGGGTATTGTACAAAGCGATTGGATCAAACCCGGCGCCATCGTGATCGATGTGGGCATGAATCGCAATGCCGTCGGCAAGCTGGTGGGTGATATTGATTTTGAAACCGCAAAGCATAGAGCCGGCTGGATCACCCCGGTACCCGGCGGTGTTGGCCCCATGACGGTGGCGACCCTGATGCAAAATACGTTTTATGCGGCGGAATCGCTGCCTAAACCCTAACTACATTCCTACTCCCTACGCCAAGTGGTGCCTCCGGCGCCGTCTTCCAGGACGATACCTTGTGCCGCCAATTCGTCGCGAATCCGGTCCGCCTCGATAAAATTTTTGTTTTTGCGCGCTTCATTACGCTGCTTAATCAAATCGGCTATGGCTTGGTTGCTTAAACCGCCGTGGGCTTGTTCGGCTCCGCCGCCTTGCAGAAATTCATCAGGGTTGCGTTGCAATAAACCCAATAAGCCCCCCAAATCTTTCAGTTCTCGGCCCAGCGCCAGCGCTTTTTGGGGCGCTGCCGACCGGTAGCGGTTGATTTCACCGGCTAGCTCGAACAACACCGCGATAGCTTTGGAGGTATTAAAGTCATCGTCCATGGAGGCCATAAAGCGTTGGCCGTATTCCGTCTCTTGCAATGGCCCCATCGGTAACTCCAATCCGCGTAACGCCGTATATAACGTGGTAATGCTTGCTTTAGCGTTTTCCAAATGTTGGTCAGAGTAGTTCAATGGGCTACGGTAATGACTGCTTAAAATAAAAAAACGCAGCACTTCCGGGTGATAAATTTCCAACACTTCACGGATAGTAAAAAAATTGCCCAGGGATTTGGACATTTTTTCATTGTCCACGCGTACGTGACCGTTGTGCATCCACACGTTGACAAATTTCTCCCCGGTGGAGGCTTCGCTTTGGGCGATTTCGTTTTCATGATGGGGAAATTGCAAATCCAATCCTCCCCCGTGAATATCAAAATGGTTTCCCAAGCAATGAGTGGACATGGCGGAACACTCGATGTGCCAGCCGGGACGGCCTAAACCCCAGGGCGAGTCCCAACTGGGTTCACCGGGTTTTGCCGCTTTCCACAACACAAAGTCCAAAGGATCGCGCTTGGCTTCAGTGATTTCCACCCGGGCGCCGGCGCGCAAATCATCGATGTTTTTCCCTGATAGCCGGCCGTAGTCCGCGAACCGCGCGACGTTGTAATACACATCATGGTTGCTGGCCACATACGCGTAGTCTTTTTCCACTAAGCTCTGGATCATGGCAATAATTTCGCTCATATGGCGGGTCGCACGCGGTTCATCATTGGGACGCAACACACCCAACGCCTCTGCGTCTTTATTCATTTCCGCGATAAATCGTCCAGTCAAGTCTTCCACCGCTTCGTGGTTTTCATTAGCGCGGTTAATGATTTTGTCGTCAATATCAGTGATATTGCGTATATAGTTCACGTGCTCGTTGCCGTATAACCGCATCAAATAACGATACACTACATCGAATACCACCAACGCCCGTGCATGGCCTACATGGCACAAATCATACACCGTCATTCCGCACACATACATGCGGACATTATTGGGGTCTATGGGTTTAAATACTTCCAATCTATTGGTGAGATTATTATGTATATGCAACATGTATTGGTTACCTACTCACTGAGGGTATAGGGTCAAAACCGGTTCAAGAACTAATGCTTGATTTTAACAAAGTTTAACGCGATGGCGGCATTTCTGTCGTTGCCTTGTTTCAAACTGGCACCAACTGTATTCCCGGGATTAATCAGTGTATCATTGCCCCCTTTTAACAAATCCTACTGCTCAGAAGGTAAGCATCGATGAAATCCGAAAAATACACTTTAAAGTCGTTACGTTCGATTTTGGTTTCCATGGTGACTATTTGTGCTGTTTTGTTTGCGCCGCTTTCCAGCGCGCTGGCCGATGAGGACTTCCCGAAAGTCCGCATTCAAACCAATATGGGCGATATTGTCGTTGAACTGAACCGCGCCAAAGCGCCACAAACGGTAGCGAATTTTCTGTCCTATGTGAATGACGGTTTTTACAATGGTACTGTGTTTCACCGGGTCATTGACGGATTTATGATCCAGGGTGGCGGTTTTACCCAGGATTTGCAACAAAAATCCACCAAGCCCCCTATTCAAAACGAAGCGGATAACGGTTTGAAAAACGATCGTGGCACCATCGCCATGGCAAGAACCAACAATCCGAATTCAGCCACTGCACAATTTTTTATCAACGTGGTGAACAACGACTTTCTGAACTATCGCAGCAAAACCACCCGTGGTTGGGGTTACGCCGTCTTTGGCAAAGTCGTTGAGGGCATGGACGTGGTCGACAAAATCCGCAAAACCCCCACCGGCCCTTCCGGCCCTTTTCGCCAGGACGTGCCGAAAACACCCGTCGTCATTCAGAGCGTCAGTGTGGTACCGCAAGCACCCAGTCAACCGGCCATGTAATGACAAAAAATCTTATCTATTTGGAGGATACGTATGATTCGAATGCAAACCAGCATGGGCACTATTGATATCGAACTCGATCACGACAAAGCGCCCGTCACCGCCGAAAATTTCGAACAATATGTCAAAGAGGGATTCTACGATGGTACGTTGTTCCACCGCGTCATCGACAACTTTATGATTCAAGGCGGCGGCTTGACGCCGGACATGGCCACGAAGTCCACTCGCGAACCAATCAAAAACGAAGCCGACAACGGCCTGAAAAACATCACCGGCTCCATAGCCATGGCACGCACCGGCGATCCTCACTCGGCCACAGCGCAATTTTTTATCAATGTCAAAGACAATGATTTTCTGGATTTCAAGTCACCGGACATCAATGGCTGGGGCTATTGTGTATTTGGCAAAGTGGTCAACGGCATGGACGTAGTTGAAAAAATCAAAGCTCAACCAACGGCAAGTAAAAAAGGTCACCAGGATGTGCCTGTTGAAGACATAATTATTGAAAAAGCGGAAATCGTGGAAGGGTAATGTCGACAAAGTTTATTGCCGACCTACACCTGCGGCCCGAACAACCGGATATGGTGGCGTTGTTCGTTAAATTCCTGCACGAACAATCCTTGGATCCTGAGCTACAAGCGCTGTATATTCTTGGCGACTTATTCGAAGCGTGGATTGGTGATGATTTTGTGCCTCCAGGCATGGATGCTGCCGTAAACGCTATCTCTCAACTGACCAATAGTGGTATCGACACTTACTTTATGCACGGCAATCGTGACTTTCTCATAGGGGATGCGTTTGCCGCTCAAACCGGTTGTCAGTTATTGCCTGAATACCACGTAATGAATTTATACGGCACGCCGACGTTGTTGATGCACGGTGATTTATTGTGTACCGATGATACGGACTACTTAAAATTCCGGAAAATGGTACGCAATCCTTTGTGGCAACAAGATTTTTTAGCCAAGCCCGTTTCTGAGCGAATCACCATCGCCCAGGCAGCACGACAGGAAAGTCAGCAAAAAACCCAACAACTGGCAAGCGACATCATGGATGTGAATCAGGACACGGTCAACCACACCATGCGCAAGTGGCAAGTACCCCAACTGATCCATGGCCACACCCATCGTCCTGCTATTCATGAGCTGACCATTAACGGCACTCCCGCCAAGCGTATTGTGCTGGGGGATTGGTACGAACAAGGCAGCGTGTTGGTGTGTAACCAGCAGGGTTGCGAAATAAAAACGTTGCACAGCAAATAGATTTTAGCGCAGTTTGATGTTCTCGTACCCTCCTTTTTCTTATACGACCGAAACGAGTATTCACCCAAAGAACACGAAGCGTTTATGTCAGTAGACTCGTTTTGGAATTTACATTAATTCCACATCCACATAGTCCGGGTTCTGATGTCTCAAGCTATTTTCTTCGTGGTTCTTCGTGGTGAATTTTCGATGTCGATGATTTCCAGGATTGAAGTAGAAGCCAATTAATCTCCGGTGATGGAGTATTGAGTATAGTCTTTGGGCAGCTCGTATTCTTTGGGATCCATGGTTACTCCGGTATGGTAATCGCGTAGAAACCGTTGATAGCCTTTGCGATCCCACTCCCTAATGGGCAGGCCATGTTCATAATGTTTAGTGGCGTAAAAAATATTCACCGCCAAATCACAAGCATCTTGCATATCTTTCGGGATAGTATCCAAAGTGGAGGCATGTTCACCGGCCAACACCATCCTAAATTCTTTCATGGCTTCGTTCACAACGGGCAAAAACTTTTCTGGCATAGTGACCGCGTCGTAACAATGCTCGCCATTGGCATCGTAGCGATAGTGGGTCGCTTGCATGTTTTGCACTTTCGGTATGGCACTGCTGGGTTGCGATGTTTCCGCATAGTCGATGGTAAACGGAGGTTGTATGTCAATGGCTTTGGGCTTAATCACGAAAATGGTTTTTCCTTCGGCGTTAGTGCTGTATATCGTTCGGGTTTTACGATCGAATAACATAAAGTCATTTTCTGCCCGCGTGTCCCTCACATACATCACTTCTTTGTTTACAAATATCCGGTTTTGATAATAGTCCGTGCCGGGTTCTTTAATGGAAAACACCAACAGTGCGCCGGCATTTTTCGGCTTTTCTTCTTCTTGAACGACCGGGATGTTAATTTTAGGTGGGGTGGTACACGCAACCAACGCTGTGGTTAACAAACCAAGGTAAAAAACATTTCTCATTTTCGGCATAATTGATGTCATTTTTTTCTAAATCAATCCTTCTAAGAAGTCCAATTCCGCGTCGGTGAATCCCGCACATTTTCTGGCGCTGCGGTGCAGCGGTAATTTTACACGACCACTGGTAAATCGACGCATTAAATCTTCAAAAGTTTCCTGGCGGGACAAGTTTTGCGCATCACAGCAATAATTAAACCAGCGGGTGCCTATGTCCACATGACCGATTTCGTCGCGCATAATGATTTCCAGGATATTAATGGCTTGTTCATCACCCGACGCTTTTAGTTTTTCGATGATTCCCGGGGTTACATCCAGTCCGCGGGCTTCCATACCACGGGGAATGATGGCCATGCGCACCAACACACTGTCTTTGGTGCGCATGGCCATATCCCACAGACCATTGTGTGCCGCAAAGTCACCATATGAATAGCCCAAGGTGTGTAAGTGATTATTCACCAGTTCGAAGTGATACGCTTCCTCGGCTGCCACATGCAACCAATCCGCGTAATAGGCCTTAGGCATGCCTCGAAATCGGTATACCGCATCCAAGGCCAGATTTATGGCATTAAACTCGATGTGGGCGATGGAATGCAACAAAGCGGCGCGCCCTTGCGCTGTGGCGATAGAACGACGCGGTAATTCCCGGGGCGTCACTAATA
>JASFLF010000262.1:0-5604 GCA_050118235.1 Gammaproteobacteria bacterium
CCAGACGGCGGTGGATATTTTTCGATATTTGACCAGCAAAGAAAAATTGCGCTTGTTAAACCAACTGCCATTGCGAAAACGGTTGGCCATCCAGACCCTCAACAAATACACTCAAAATAGTGTCGGAGCCTGGATGAGCACGGACTATATCTCGGTCAGGGAAGACATAACCATAGAGGAAGTCATAGAACTCATTCAAGGATCGGAGCTGTCGAATCATGATTATGTGTTTGTGGTCAATGCCAAGAGGCAATTTATTTCGGTGGTCAATACTTCCCAACTTCTAAAGGCTGGTCTAAAAGCGCACATCAGTGCCGTGCGCAAAACCACAGACTTCTGGTTACCGGCTCGGGCGACCATACAGGAAGTCGCCGAACACCAGGCCTGGAAATATTTCACATTGCTCCCGGTCGTCGAACACGATAAACGTTTGGTTGGCGCATTGTCTTATAAAGATTTAACCGCCGCATTGAATAAATCCCACATCGAATTCACCGCGAGCACCGCCGGATTGGGTGAGGAAGCATTGAATCTTTTCTTAGCGGTGTTTCGTAACTATATTCAAATTCTTTACGACTTTTTCGCTATCCTGATGCGCAAAACATAACGAATTGGACAATGGGTATGGCAAGCACAGAATTGATCTCTACCATTAACCGGCTCAATAGAGCTTTCAGTCGTCACTATCCGGGTGAAGTTGCGCAACTGTGCGAATCTTTACCTTATGAAGAAGCCGCACAAATTCTGCAATGCATCAACATTCGGGAATTGATACTAGTTTGGGAACAACTGCCGACCAACACTCAGGACCAATTGCTAAAGAATTTCACGCCAGAGACTATCCGTTTGTTGTTGACGCGATTGGAGCCTTTACAAAGCGCTACTATATTATTTCGTCTGGATGAACAATCCCGCGAAAGTTATCTATCGCTATTAGATAAATCAGTCAGCGATGAGTTGAACATCATTATTGGCTATGCGCCCGATACCGCAGGACGGTTAATGGATCCACGCATTTTTCCCTTTCAAGGAGGGATGAGCGTGGAAGAAGCGCAACAACGGCTCAGAAAACACAAACCGAAAGCCTTGCGCGAACTGTATTTGATCGATAACGATGCCAAGTTGAGTGGCAAAGTGGATATTCAGAATCTCGTTATCGCCGAGCCCGACCAGTTGCTGGCCGATTTGTCGACAAAGCTGGTGATCTCCGTACAAGATATTGCGCCACGCGAGGAAGTGCTGGAAATCATCGAAAGGCGCAAATTACTAAGTCTTCCCGTGGTGGATTTTGACGGTCGACTCATTGGTGTTATTAGAGCACCGGCATTAATGTCCGCCGTACAGGAAGAAACCAGTGTCGATATTCAAACCATGGTTGGCGTAAGCAAGGATGAAAAAGCGTTATCCCCGATTGGCTTTTCCGTCGTCAAGCGGTTACCGTGGTTGCATATAAACTTGGCAACGGCATTCATCGCCGCGGCAGTGGTGGGACTGTTTGAAGGCACTATCGAAAAATTTACGGCATTAGCCATATTGCTGCCTGTGGTTGCCGGACAATCGGGTAATGCCGGTGCGCAAGCCCTGGCGGTGACCATGAGAGCGCTGGCATTGAGAGAAATCAGTATTCGCCACTGGCCCAGAGTGGTGCTGAAAGAAATTAATGTGGGTTTTTTAAATGGCGTGGCCGTGGCATTGACCACTTCCGTTGGCGTCTATATATGGAGTCGTTCGTTCGGGCTTTCATTGGTTATCGGTTCGGCCATGGTCATATCCATGGTGGCGGCCGGTTTCTCCGGCGCTTTAATCCCCATCACATTGAAACGTCTGGGACAGGACCCTGCACAATCATCTTCCATCGTGCTGACTACCGTGACTGATGTTGTGGGCTTTATGTCTTTTCTGGGTATTGCAACGCTATTGATCAATATGCTGTAAGACCCCGTGAGCGCGGCCACCGCTCATAGACCCAGACTCAATATGATCGCCACGGTCACCAGCGCAATCACCAATGTGCGTAAACTGCTCCACAACCAAAATCCGCCGCTGATTTTGCCCAGAAAGGCACCCAACAAGAACAGGATTAAAAATGCTATGGCAGTAGCGGCCTCCAACGGCGGCCGGGGCAATTGAATGCCCATTTGCGCCAGAAACAACGGCAGGATAATAATTAGCGACATGGACAACGGCGCCAGTCCGTTTACGATAGCGACAAACACTGGCACCAACCGCGCGGCTTTGCTGTGAGCGCTACCGTCCAGCTTTTTAATCAAAGACTTTTCCAGTTCTTTGAGCTCTTTCTCACGCTCCGCCGCCTCGCTAACATAAGCGCTTGAAAATCCACTCACCGCCAGTGCAATAGCGGCACCCAAACACGCACTAATCATCACCGGAATCGCCACTTGTTCCGCTGAATAAAAACCGATGATTAATCCGAGTGTGGTTAAAGCGCCGTCAAAACCGTTAACCACAAAATATCGCCGGAAAATTCTATGCGCGTGGGTGATGTCGAATAAAAAACGGAAATAGCTCAGCATGGAATAACAAAAATGTATTAATCGGTACTCTGGGTTTTGTTGCTGACAGTCACTTCATCGATGCTGTGAACCGAGGCACCTAAACTAGTTACTGCATCCACGACTTGTTCATACTCTATTTCGTTACCTTCGATGGTAACCATGGTGGATTCTGTTTTTTCATCCACCTCAACTACGGTTACGGTTACTTGGCATCCCGCGTTATTGTCCGCAATGGCTTTAGCAAATTCCAAGGCATTGGGTACATGCGGTTTTAATACATCGAGGACAATACGGGTTAGTAGTGTCATTGTGTCGTTTTCCTTTTTTTCTCTTATTCACACCAAGTGGTTGAGATCGTGTTTGCCTCAGCTAGTGATATTGTGCCCCGAGTATTGCCACATTCATAGCCCGGCTGACAAATAAGGTGTTGTTCTAAAAACATATTCTTTTATAATATGCCAATCACTCCACAATATACGCATAACTTATTGTATCTTAAAGAAAAATAAAATGTTCACGAACAACACAACTCCTGTTCGCTATATTTTGCCGATTGTTCTGTCGATTATCCTGCCGATCAATGCCTGGCTATTCCCGTTACCGGCAGGTGCTGTGGAAAATGATGTTGTACTCAAACAAATAGACAATTTTCAGCAGCAGTTAAATAACTATAAAGACCAAGCAAGTAAGGAAAAACTCACCGAGCCCGAATTACTCCAGTTGGTAAGAGCACTGGGCGAATTAACCAACAAAATCGATACGAAAATAAGCAGTATTGAAACCGACTCCAACAAACTGGCTGAGCAAATCGCCAGTCTGGGCAAAGCGATTGCTGGAGAACCGTTGGAAGTCAAGAAAAAACGCCAAGACCTGCAAACCCGAAAACTCGAAAAAGATAAATGGTTATCCCAATACCGTTATTTGTTGTTGAGTAGCGAAGAGTTATTGAACAACACTAAAAACCGTCTAAATGAGTTAATTGCACAGAAACTTATACATAAAGGGCGCTCAGTCACTCAATTAGCGTCTTATGCTATGGACAACGCGGCTGAATTACTGACTATCTACATCGATTATTTTGGCAAGCAGAGTGGCGCATCATTGATTCCCATCAGCAATTATCTTGCTCTGCTGATTATAGTCACAGCGGTAATGACCATTGGATTCTGGTTAAAGGCGAGGATGTTACGCTGGAGTTCCAGCAAAAAATGGGGCGATAAATTTATCAGCAACTTTTTCCAAACATTTACCATATCGACTGCCCGATATTTGCCCTATTTAATTGCATCGTTGGTGCTGGCATTTGGCGTACATGGCTTATTGTCAACCATTGAACGTTTGCCTTTTATTGCGTTGGTTACCTTTGCTTTTCCGGTCTTCATTTTTAGCCTATACCTAATCCAATTATTTCTGGGACCAAAACTACCTGCCAGATCCTTTTTACCCATACCGGAGAAGATAAGCAGACGTCTGGGATATAAGGTCACTATCTTAGCCGCTATAAGTTTCATAAGTTTTATCGCCATTAGCATTTTATACCTGCAAAAGGCGCCCCAACAATTTTTAGAATTAAGTTGGGATGGGTTTATCTTGTTAATGGTGATAAATATTATATGGATCGTGGCCTATAGCAAGAATATCCCGCAGTACACGCTAAAAACGGTACCGAGAATGTTGATTATTCTTGCGTTGCTGGCCTTATTGGCGTTGGAATTATTTGGATACCGCAACCTGGTATTCACTATTACCCGCGTCAGTGCGGCGGTTCTGGCCGGATTTGTCGCAACCATAATATTGCATCGCATCAGCAAGGATTTTTACGATGGATTAGATACCGGTGTTCAGCCATGGCACAAGAAAATCCGCTCAAAACTGGGACTAAAGGCCAGACAGCCTGTGCCCGGTTTGACGTTTGTGCGGCTGGTGACCTTAGTGCTGCTTTGGGGCGGTTTTGCGTTGTTCGTAGTCAGCTTGCTGGATTTTGCCGGTGACATCAGGCAAACCATCGCCAACTTGATGGTTCAAGGCATTAACCTGGGCGATTTGAATATCAATCCCACTAGAATTTTGCTGGCGATCATTGTTTTCGCCCTGCTTTATACTTTTAGCAGTTGGGTTAAAACCCAATTGGAACAGCAGTGGTTGTCAAAAGCCAGGATCGAACGCGGCGCAAAAGATGCACTAGTCACTGTCAGCGGATACATCGGTGGGGCATTGGCGCTGATAATCGCTTTGAGCATTGCCGGTGTGACATTCACCAATTTTGCTATCATCGCAGGGGCATTGTCGGTTGGGATTGGTTTTGGTCTGCAAAATATCGTTAACAATTTCGTTTCCGGATTAATTTTATTGTTCGAGCGACCGATTAAAAACGGCGACTGGATAATAGTGGGGAGCACTGAAGGTCATGTAAAGAAAATCAGCATACGCTCAACACAAATTCAAACATTTGACCGGGCGGACATTATTGTACCCAATTCGGAACTGGTTTCCACCCAAGTGACCAATTGGATGTTGTACGACAGAATCGGGCGCATCAGGATTGCCGTCGGCGTGGCTTACGGCAGTGACACCGAAAAAGTACGCCAGATACTCTACGATGTCGCCATGGCCCATCCAAATGTCATCAAGAACTCAACGGATTATAAGATCAGTATCTTTTTTTTGCGTTTTGGTGACAGTTCATTGGATTTTGAATTGCGTTGTTTTATCGAAGATATCGATAGCGCATTGACGGTGAAAAGCGATTTAAATTTCGCGATCGATAAAGCGTTTCGTGAAAATGGTGTTGAAATACCGTTTCCACAAAGAGATATTCATGTTAAAGATACCATCAATAAAAACTCGACTCTATAATTGGACTGATCAAACATTCTGTATTGTCATGAAATCTGATAAATCTGAAAGAATAATAGTAGGCTGGAGAGAATGGGTAAGCCTGCCCGATTTGAATCTTAACCATATCAAGGCTAAAATTGACACTGGCGCACGAACTTCAGCACTGCACGCTTTTTCAGTCAAAGGGTACACCAAAAAAGGCGTGCACAGAGTCAAATTTCTTATCCATCCATATCAAAATCGAAAAGAC
>JASFLF010000263.1:0-5596 GCA_050118235.1 Gammaproteobacteria bacterium
GGCGTATTCGGTGGCATTCCGGTTTCTTGCTCTATGTCTTTGGATAAATACTCATTGGGGGCAAACCGGCGCATGGCCACCCGTTGGCCGTTTAAATCCGAAAACGTAATTTGCAAACCTGGATAGGATTGCGCGTAGCGCGCGTTGTTGATGATAGTGGTTGTTACCAACAACGCGCCTTTCACTTTAGGGTGGGAGCGTATATCTTGACTGACCAGTTCCAATTGGCCCACATTACTGGGTAAACTCATTTCGCAGGACATAAAACCGCAAAATCTCTCCACCCAAGGCCGTAGTTGCTGCACCTTAGCGAGGTCGTTGTGTTTGAAATAAACCGTTTGTAATAAAAACGCCATCATCAGCAATATACTGCCAACGGACCATAAGGTAACTGCGGTGTGGGAGTGAGAATCGTGATCGCCGTGGGGATGGAAATCTTCCAGCAGTTGTTTCGGGATTGCTGGCAAATATTTAGGCGGGCTTGTTTGCCCGTCTTGCTCAAGCGTTTGGCTCTGTTCGGTTTTTGCAGAGGGTTTTTCAGTGCTTGGTGTTACCTTTTGTTGCTTAGATTGTAGCTTTGATCGTTGTTTCGATTGTTTTTTCGATTGTTGTTTCGATTGTTGTTTCGATCGTTGCTTGGGTGGGGCTTCTTGCGGTTCGCTGATGTGTATCTCGGGATTGATCGCGGATTTTTCACGCGCTCTGCGATCCAGCGATTTGACTTTAACACCGCCGTTGATTTCATGGTTCTCAGCTTCTTCGTCCGCCAATAGTTCTTCGTCAAGCTCTTGGTCGGTGAAAATCGCCTGCTCTTCATCGACAATATCGGCATCATCTATGGACAGGTCATTTTGAAATTCTATGACGTCCTCGTCGATGTCAGGAGTTTGGTCGAGTTCCGATCCGGTATTGACCTCAGATAAATCGCTAGCCTCAGCGCTTATGGCCTCTTCAGATTCTTCCTCTATAATTTTAAGTTCATTGAGTGCATTTAGTGCTTCTTCGTAGTCAACGCCGTCGTCCTCAAGGTAGTGTTCAAAGGCGATATCCGTGGTCGGTTTGGGTTTGTTTTTGTCGACTTGTTCTGTCGTTGCAGGCGAGGGCTCATGGTAATCAGCTTCAGGAGCGGCTGCGGCGTCATTTTGTTCTGCTTGCGATTCCGGCTCAGATTGTTCAGTCGCAGGCGGTGGTACTTGATTAGTGGCGACATTAGGAACTGGGGCGCGATTTTCCAACTGCCGGAACGACAAATTGGAATAACTCTGTTTGAGTTTTTCGATGGTGGCAATGGCTTCGCTTAATTTGCTGCTATTGGGTATTGCCCGATTTTGTGGCGGTATCGAAACAGGCACGTTCGGTTGATTCTGTGGCGCAATGATGTTGGTTTTTTCAACGTCAACCGGTTTTGACACAGGTTGAAGAGGCTCTTCGTCGGTGATTTCTTCTTCAAATTCTTCCTCGACTTCTTCCTCTATGACGTAAAATTCTTCGGAGTATTCTTCGGCATAATCCTCCAATTCCCCTTCATCAATAAAAATTTCTTCTTCCAATTCGCTGTCATTGTCTTCAAATGCGACTTGCGGGGGTTCTTCGGTAAGATTTCCCAAGGCGCTGAACACATTACGGCACTGCCCGCATCGGACATTACCTTGAGCAATACGCAAATGCTCAGGTGTCACCTGAAAATAGGTCAGACATTGGGGGCATTGGGTGTACATAGGTGATAATAATAATTATAAAAACAACAATTTAAACAGATATTATTACTTTTGTTATTTTTCGAGCAAAAATTGCGCCAATCATTAAGCTGTTACACATTCACCGTGTGGCTGGCGTTTTGACGGTCTATTTTTACCTACCGCAAAGTTATCGGTAGATGTTCATTTTTTAACACCGTGTAAACGCACCCAGTCCTCCAGTTGCACCGGGCGGTCCAGACGAAACCACTGGCAGTAACGGGATTCTATCATTTTCACTTGGTTGCCAAGTATACCGGATAATACGATATCTCCACCAGGTTTCAACAGCTTGGCGAAGGTCGGCGCTAAATGCAACAGGGGATTGGCAAGAATATTGGCGATAACAATGTCTACCGGCGGGTGGGGGAGTTCCTCGGGTGTGCATAAGGAGACGCGTTGACCGAGGTCGTTTTTTTCAGCATTACTGCGGCAGGACAATAGTGCCTGCGGATCGTTATCCACGGCCCACACATGGCTGGCGCCCAATTTGACCGCCGCCAGCGCCAGAACACCGGAGCCACAGCCAAAATCAATCAAGGTTTCGCCACCGCGGATGGTTTCATCCAGCCATTGCAAACACAGGGCCGTAGTGGGGTGAGTGCCCGTACCAAACGCCAGACCGGGATCCAACAAAATATTGACTGCCTCTGCATCCGGTGGCGGACCCCAACTGGGGCAGATCCATAAGCGCTTGCCGAATTGCATGGGTTTGAAATGTTTGATCCATTCGTTTTGCCAGTCTTTGTCTTCCAATAGCTCCAGCTTCCAGGGCGCCATAGGTAGGGGCGCAATGGCGTTGCCAATGGCGTCGATAATGGGCTCAATGGCCTGGTCGGCCTCAAACAATCCGATCACTTCAAGTTGTTCCCACAGCGGTGTGGCGCCGGGAGGCGGTTCATACAGTGGCTGATCGGCGGCATCACGCAACGTGACCGATGCCGCGCCGTGTTCACTCAGCAGTTCAGAAAACTGCTCAGCATTTTGCTGAGAGGTTCTTAAAATCAGTTGTAGCCACGGCATGATGTTGACAAAGGTGAAAGGTGAAATGATCGAGGTTAAAGGTGAAAGTTTAAAGGATCGAGGTGAAGGAAAGATACCTTTGACCTTTCACCTCGACCCTTTCACCTTTAACCTCGAACCTAGTGTAGTGTCTTATATAAAACGCACATATAGACGAGCTAAGTTTTGAGGTGAGTCCAAAAAATCCTATCTCGCCCTCCGGGAAGCCACACAAGGGGCGAATTGGGCGTTGCAGACCTTGGAAAGGTAGCCGACATTCCCGGCGGTCTGCGCCTTGCACTCGCCCCTTGAGTGGCTTTCTATATGCACGTTTTATATAAGACACTACACTAGTCCTTAAGCCCCAGCTTCTTCTCCAAATAATGGATATTGGTGCCGCCGGTCAGGAACGCCGCATCGCTGCAAATGTCCTGGTGCAATGGAATATTGCACTTAATACCTTCGATTACACACTCACCCAAGGCACTGCGCATCCTGGCGATGGCGCTTTGCCGGGTATCGCCGTGCGTGATTATTTTTCCGATCATGGAATCGTAATACGGCGGTACTCGGTAACCGTTATAAATATGGGAGTCCACCCGCACACCGGGGCCGCCGGGGGCGTGGTATTGGGTGATGGTGCCCGCCGAGGGCATAAAGGATTTCGGGTCTTCGGCATTGATGCGGCATTCAATGGCGTGACCTTTCAGTATTATTTGCTCTTGCGTAAAGCTTAAGGATTCGCCGGCGGCAATGCGGATTTGTTCTTTGACAATATCCACGCCCGTGATCATTTCCGTTACCGGGTGTTCCACTTGTACGCGGGTGTTCATTTCGATGAAATAGAATTCGCCGTTTTCGTATAGGAATTCAAACGTGCCTGCACCCAGATAGCCGATTTCTTTACAAGCCGCGGCGCAGCGCTCGCCGATGCGCTGGCGCATTTCGTCGGTGATGCCGGGCGCGGGCGCTTCTTCGATGACTTTTTGGTGGCGCCGTTGCATGGAGCAATCACGCTCCCCTAAATGGATGGCATTGCCATGGCTGTCGGACAGTACTTGAATTTCGATATGGCGGGGATTTTCCAGGAATTTTTCGATATACACGATATCGCTGCCAAACGCCGAAGCCGCTTCGGTGCGCGTCAGAGAGATAGAGTTGAGCAAGTTGGCTTCGCTGTGCACCACCCGCATACCTCGGCCACCACCACCGGCGGCGGCCTTGATTATAACCGGATAGCCGATTTGCCGGGCGATGCGCAATGTTGCTTCTTGATCTTCACCCACCGGGCCGTCGGAGCCGGGCACACAAGGCACGCCGGACTTTTTCATGGCATTGATGGCGGAAACTTTGTCTCCCATCAGGCGAATGGTTTCGGATCGAGGGCCGATGAAGGTAAAGCCGCTTTGCTCGATACGTTCGGCAAAGTCGGCGTTCTCCGCAAGAAAACCGTAACCCGGATGAAAAGCCACCGCATCGGTCACTTCCGCCGCGCTAATGAGAGCGGGAATGTTTAAATAGCTGTCCACCGAAGGGGCCGGTCCGATACAAACGGATTCATCTGCTAGGCGCACATGTTTTAAATCCCGATCGGCGGTGGAATGCACCGCAACGGTTTTAATCCCCATTTCTTTGCAGGCGCGTAATATGCGCAATGCAATTTCGCCACGATTGGCAATCACAATCTTGTCAAACATAACACTATCTGTTCGTTATTCCAGGTTATTCGTTGTTGGAAGGCGGTTACCTTTCAGCGGTTATTCAATGATGAAAAGCGGTTCACCGTATTCCACGGGTTGGCCGTTTTCAACCAGAATCGCTTTGACGGTACCCACTTTGTCGCTTTCAATTTGATTGAGTAGCTTCATGGCTTCGACGATACACAACGTATCGCCCACGTTTACATGATCGCCCACTTCTACAAAAGGTTTGGTCCCCGGCGAGGAGGCTCGGTAAAACGTACCCACCATGGGCGAGTTGATGCTATGACCGCTAATTCCTTCAGCAACTGCAGGCTCGCCGGATGACACAGGCGCCTCGGCCGCAGGCATGCTAACTTGTGGCATCGCGGTCATAGGTTGTACGTAAGCCGGCGCGGCTGGCGCCTGACTATAGCGGCTAATGCGAACGGATTCCTCACCTTCGTGGATTTCCAATTCACTAATACCGGATTCTTCGAGTAACTCGATTAATTTTTTGACTTTTCGTATATCCATGAGTGCACCTTACTAATTGTTAGGACTTTTTATTCACGTCTTGGTTAACGTTGTTCTGGATGTAGTGCATGGCTGCTTGTAACGCGAGTTCATAACCCAGGGCGCCGAGTCCGCTGATCACCCCTGCCGCGATATCCGAAAAATAAGAATGCTGGCGAAATGCCTCACGGCTATGGACATTCGACAAGTGCACCTCAATGAAAGGGATTTGCACCGCCGCCAGCGCATCACGCAACGCCACACTGGTATGAGTATATGCGGCGGGATTTATTATGATAAACGCGGTGTTTTCCGTGCGGGCTTGCTGGATTTTAGCGATTAATTCGTGTTCGGCGTTGCTTTGATAGCACTGCGCCGTGAATCCCTTGTCAGTGGCCAAGGTTTGCAGACGTCGGTCGATGTCGGCCAGGCGGTCTTGTCCATAGTGTTGCGGTTCCCGGGTGCCCAGCAGATTCAGATTGGGACCGTGTAATATTAAAATATCAACCATGCGAATATGATCATTTGCAAATCAAACAAATCCAACCAATGTGCTTTTTCAAAATATTTGACCGATTTATAAGCCAGTAAAAATCATGAAAAAGCAATAAATATCAGAGGAATTGCGTTAAATTCCGTGAAACAGGTAGGTAACCTGCAAAG
>JASFLF010000264.1:0-5582 GCA_050118235.1 Gammaproteobacteria bacterium
CTTATGGTGCGTTCACCATCAGCCGCACATTGCAGCCGCAGCTCATGGATTATCTGTACGATCTGTCCGAGAGCGACGGTGCCGACGCGACTCGTGCCGTGGACACCGGCGCCGACCCGGCACGCAACGGTGAGCCGGAAGGTGAACTGGGATTGGTTAAACAACAAGACCTGGCATGGAAAGACCAAACCGGTGCGCCGGATGATCCACAAGCCGGTAACATTCCCGGTGGGCCGCGGGACGTATTGCGGGGAGCCGATTTTAACAACGGCAGCGCCGCGTTGAACGGGTTTGCGGCTGATACCGGTGTGTGGGAAGTGCAAAGCGGCAAGCTGAACGTGGCCGCCGAATCCTTGGGTGGCGATGCGGCCAGCGTATACTTCGTCGATGAAGCGTTGCCCAGCTACTTCGAGATCCAGGCCACTATATCGGTGATCAAGCCCACCGCAGGTTGGAAGGCCAACGCTTATGTAATCTTTGATTACCAAAGCCCCACGGACTTCAAGTTCGCCGGCATCGACGACTCCATCAACAAGTTGCAGATCGGTCATCGCGACGCCACTGGTTGGCAAATCGATGTGCAAACGCCGTTTGCCACCAAACCCGATACGTTCTACAACCTTTTGGTGGCCATCAATGGCACCGCAGTCACTGTGGTGGCCGATGCTAAGACGGTGCTTGATCATGTATTTGCGCCGCGCATCGTGGACGGCTTCAGTTACGGCATCAACGCCGGCATGATCGGCTTCGGCTCGGACAATTCACGCGGCAGTTTCGACAATATTGCTGTACAAGTCTTGCCGCCGGAGCGCACGTTCGAATATGTGGAAGACTTTACCGACGGCGCCGCGGATTTATTTGCCGGCGAAACCATTGGTGATTGGCAACTCGTCGCAGACCGTTACACCGCCGCGCCCACTCCACCCAATGACAAGGCTACTAGCACAGTGGACATTGGAATCCCATTGGGATTACCCGCCGGTGAGTTCAACTTGAACATCGCCTCGGTGCTGGAATTGGAAGCCACGTTTAATACCGACACGTTCGGCGGCGTCGTTTTCGACTATTACAGTGCCGAAGACTTTAAGTTTGCAGCAATAGATGCGGCAAACAATCAAGTCGTCGTCGGCCACTACACTACTCGTAGTAACTGGGTCAACGATGCCGTGGCAGCGGTCACCATCGATGCCGGGGTGGATTACAAACTGGATGTTTCATTGAAAGGCAAGTCCATCAGTGTCTCCCTCAATGGCCAAACGGTGTTAAGCCATATCTATTACGCGCCGCTGGTGGATGGCAAGTTCGGGCTACTGAGTCAAGGCGATACCACACGCTTCGACAGTGTGTTGGTGGCCACCAACGATAAAGCCTTCCTGCCGGTTGAACAAGCGGCGGCATTGCAGGCAGCCAGCCTGGCGATTAATAACAGCGTGGCCCCGGCTAACCTGAAGCGTGATGATGTCACTCCGCTATTGCAGGAATCCTTACGCCGCTGGTCTTCCATTGTGGCCGCGGAAGAGGTGCAAGCAGCACTTGCCGAAGCCAAGATAGAAGTCAAGGATTTGGGCGGCTTGATGTTGGGACAAGTAATTGGCGACACCATCTATATCGATGATAACGCCGCCGGCTACGGCTGGTTTGTGGATACAACTCCTGAAGAGGATAGTGAGTTCACTGAAGCCGGATCGAGCCCAGCCGCGGGCAAAATGGACCTTCTCACCGTACTGAGTCATGAAATCGGCCATTTACTCGGTTTTGAACACTCTGACGATGTTGAGGCCATGAGTGAAGTGCTGGAGGCCGGTGAGCGTCACTTGCCGTCGGCAGGGCAACAAACGGTTACGACCGATGCCGCCCTCGCTAGCAGTATCGGCTTTGATGTGGCTGATTTGGTGGATGTGAGCGAGGCGGAAATAGCGGCGCCTACTATCGCGGCCGACTCAGCGCTTCCACCAATTTGGTTCTTTGGGCCTAGGTTTTCATTTAACAGCTTGAATGACAATAATACAGAGGACGCCGATAGTAGTGACGAAGCTATTGCGGACTACTTGTTGAGTCAAGAAGACGCGGTTGAGGCTCCCAGTGAATCTGCACAAGACCAACAAGCCCAAGATGTTGTACCGGTCATTGATTGGAGTTTTGAGCCTGGTGCAAACTCTGCTGCTGATAAAGCGGCTCGTGGTAAGAGTTGGATAAGTGATTTTGTGACCAACTTAACGGCAAATGATGCGGCTAGCCCCAACGACACTATCGAAGTGGGATTACCCGGGGAAGCGCAAGCGCCATTAGCCAATAAGGACAAACCAAAGCTCAATTAGGCTTTACAAATAGTACCTTGCGTTACAGCGGGTTCTCCTATTATTAGGAGAACCCGTTCTACTTTTTTATGGATCGGATTCACGCCGGTACGTCAAAAAATGTGAAGCGAGTCGCATACCGAGCGGTATCTCGGTGTCCACTACTTGAATTCCGTAGTCACCTCCCGCTATTACTTCTTAATACATCAGGGATTTACGGTGTTTTATTGAGTAACATATTTATTTTTGCTAATTCTAAAAGGTGCTGACATGATTGTTTATCGCAAACATTCCCTGTATTGGTTTCCCATCTTAATTCTTAGCCTGATTTCCTGTGGCGGCGATGAAGACGGCGGCAACAACGGTGGGACAACGATATCTGATACCTATTACGGCGGCAGATTTTACGATGGCCTGGTAACCGGAATGCAATACGAGTCAGGAGAAGGCGTGCAAGTCATCGGCGACGACGGTTGGTATTTTTTCCGTAAAAACAAACCCATCACTTTTTATATAGGTGATATAGAGATCGGACAAACCGCCGGCCGTGAAATTATTACCCCCCTCACCTTGGTTGGAGTAAACGATACGGGAAACGCTACGGTGCTAAATATTGCCCGTTTTCTGCAAACCCTGGATGACGACAACGACCTAAGTAATGGCATAGCCATCAGTGCAGATGTTCGAGCAGCGGCGGCAGGCAAAACCATCAATTTTGAGCAAACCACTTCAGACTTTGCCAATGATTCCAATGTAATATCCGTCGTCGCCAGTCTCACTAATGTCAGAACGGCCGGCCAACAAAACTTGATATCGGAATCCGACGCTGAAACTCACTTGCTATCCACCCTGGACAGTCGTTTTGCCAATACGTTGGAGAGAAGGTTTTTGGGAACCAGTGAAAACATCCAAACCAATTGCAGCAACCCCCTATATAATTTTGCGGTGGAGGCTGAAGGCGATATTACATTGATGTCCTATGCAACAAACGCTACCGGAGCGACGATATCAGGCGAGGGAACTTTTACCGCAACAGTAGAAGGTGGGACAATACGAAAGGAGATGGTATTTACCAATATTTCCGTAACATACCTCGGTGAGATGTCCGGCATTGCAAATACAACTATCTACGTAAATGACGACAATACGGGCTTAGATGCCGGCACATCGAGTTTTACTGGGTTGCTGGATGGAAACAACATATCAATGAAGTTTGCTAGTGAGCAAGGAAAAGATATGGGATCCGGGATTACTTGCGATGTTGCAGGTGAATCAATAGAGGTTGAAGGATTGTTTTTACCTTGAAGTTAAGGTTATGCACTATAGTTGACCATGTCGCATAAGAATTGAATCGCAGAACGAGTCAGTGATAGACTGGGATTTTTCCAACAGACGATTCAGCACATGTGGTTACGAACCAGTTGCGATTTGGCATTCGAAATCTCGGAACCTATTACCTTTCTACTGATGTTGAGGCCCCGCAGCGGTGCTCAGCAATGGATCGCGCGCGAGGAATACAGATTAGTGCCGAGTGTGCCGGTATTCGAGTTCACGGATGACTATGGTAACCTCTGTCAACGCCTTATTGCCCCCACCGGTGCCTTCACAGTGCACACCAGTGCCGAAGTAATGACGGCGGATTTTGTTGACCAAGGATTCGGCGCGCCGTTTGTGGAAATCCAGAATCTGCCCGATTCCGTGCTCAGCTATCTCTTGCCCAGCCGCTACTGCGAGTCGGACCGCTTTCATCAAATGGCATCCGATATTACGGCAGGCCAGCAGCCGGGTTATAACCAGGTGGCGGCAATCGTCACCTGGCTGCGCAATACCATCAACTATAGTCCTGGCAGCAGTGATATTCCCGTGTCTGCGGTGGAAGTCAATTCCAGGCAAGTGGGTGTTTGTCGGGACCTGGCGCACCTGGGAATCGCTTTGTGCCGTAGTCTGAGTATACCCGCGCGTATGGTGGTGGGTTACCTGCACGGACTGCGGCCCATGGACCTGCACGCTTGGTTCGAGGCGTATGTAGGTGGACGCTGGTATACCTTCGACGCGACGCAGGTTGAACCAAAGGGTGGGTATGTGGCAGTTGGCTATGGCCGCGATGCCGTGGACGTTGCCATCTATAATCAGTTCGGGCCCGCGGTCTTTCCGACGGCACAGACCGTTCACGTGGAACGTATCCAGGGCTAACCTAAGATTGATTGCGGCAATGAGGGCCAGCCGCGTAGAATGGACATACAGGACAAACTACTGTCGAGGTCAAATTATGCGTTTTACGATTCGGCATAACACTCACTATCGCTATTCGCAACCAGTGCAGCTCAGCCCGCAGCAGCTTCGTTTACATCCTCGCGACGATGGGGCGCAGCGAATCATCGACCATCAGCTCAACATCACACCGATGCCGCTGGGGCGCAATGACCATCTCGATATCGAGGGTAACCGCTCGACCCAGCTTTGGTTCGAGGAGAAAACGGATCGATTCGATATCGAAGTGACCATGCAAGTCGAAACCCTGCGGCGCAATGCCTTCGATTACATCCTGGAGCCGGAAGCGACGGTTTTACCTATTAGCCATGTACGTGACAATATTTGTGCGCAGGCGTATCTGGAGCGCATCGAACCCGACGATTCGGTCACGGCCTTCGCCGCCGAACTCAGTTTGGGCGTCAACCGGGATACGCTGAGTTTTCTCGATCGCTTAAATCATTATCTGTTCACTGATTTCACCCATATGCATCGCCATACGGGCGATCCACAAAGTCCGGCCTTTACCCTACAACGCCGTAGTGGGGCGTGCCGGGATCTGGCCGTGTTGTTCATCGACTGCTGTCGGGCTGAAGGTATTGCCGCACGCTTTGCCAGCGGATACCAAAAAGGCAACCTGCAAAGCGAGCGCCGTCATCTACACGCCTGGCCGGAAGTGTACCTGCCCGGCGCCGGCTGGCGCGCTTTCGATCCTACCCATGGGGAAGCGGTGGCCGACACTCACGTGACTATCGCGGCGGCGGCTCACTCGCGCGACACCATGCCGGTGACCGGGGTTTTCGTTGGAAAGGGCGTGAGCAGTACGCTCGACTACACGGTGGAAATTCAGGTGTCGGAAGAATAGATGCGGGGCTGATTTAAGCTAACAAATCGAGTCAGCGCGTAGTGAAATTTGGGAACAAATATTTGCTTTGGCTGTGATGATGCTGTTAGATTGACATCTCCGAATATGCCCCATAAACACATTTGAGGATTTTATGAACGAAGAGACCATTAAGGTACATGTAACCGAAA
>JASFLF010000265.1:0-5560 GCA_050118235.1 Gammaproteobacteria bacterium
AACACTAACCGACAAGCACTGGGACTTAATTAAGTTTCTGCGCGACGAATATTTCAACAACAACCAAAACCAACCCAACACCCGCAACATCGTTAAAGCAATGTCCGACAAATGGGGCCAAAAACTCGGCCAAAAAGATGTTTACGAGTTATTCCCTCTGGACCCCAGCAAACAAGGCGGCCGTATTGCCGGGTTACCGGAGTCTAGGCGTAAAGGTGGCTATTGATTTTTACGAACAAACTATAAGCATCATAAAAACGGCCTTGTGAAACCAGGGCCGTTTTTTTAAGCTTGGCGCGCTTGTAGGAGCGCCCACGCTCTACTAAAAAGCAGTTTGCATAAAAGCGTTGAAATTGCTGCTGTTAAAACTGCTGCCATCCGCCATATCTTGTTTAATGGCTTCAATCGCAATACCGAAACGCTGATGATGGACCCTTCCAAAATCCAGTTGTAGTGTTGCACCGAGTGCATCGTCCAAGGATTCGTCTTCTATAAAATTGTAATCCAACTTAGTGTTGGTTAAATAAAGTAAACCACCTCCTAGGCGCCAACGTTTGTTCAAATTATACATAGCCGCGACTTGTATAGGATATCCGGTGACTTTTATTTTGAGATTTTTATCGTCATTATCCACCAGAGTATATGTTTTATAGCCGTAAATTAACTGTAGGTCAGTCTTCTTAAATAAATCGCTGTATTCAAATCCAAGATCTAATTGTAATCCGCTACCGCCACTTGGGTTATCGATGTCGGTTTTGTCTATATCTTCAAAACCTCTGGCAACGCGAAATTGAAACAAAACATGAAATTGCCGTTTGTTTTTTTCGAATAACGGGACATAGTCTTCTTCGTTTTTGACTTGCCAATCCCAATAATTAACTACTCGCTTTTTACCGGTTATCGGCTGTTTGCTAGTTAGTGCCGCTACTCGGTAGTCCCCTTTTGTCCATGTGTGAACTTCAGACGGTGGGGGAGCAAGCAAGGCATATATTGATGCGGTACCCAACCAAATTGCCGGTGTTTGTATCATAAGCGCACCCGTGAATGCGCTAAACCAGCCCAATTGCACATGCTTGGACTCTCTATTTACAGTAACTTCACCGGGGGTTCCCCAAGCCTCGGCAAGTTGTTGATATTCACCGAACGCCGAGCTGCTTCTTTTTTCGACTTGAAATTTTCCTATGTCTTCGAATTTCTCGACAAACTCGTGGGGTGGAAGACGAAAGTCTTCATCAGTGGTAGGTATGGAATCGAAGGTGGTCGTGGTGGCGCAAGCGGAAAGCAAATAAACAAAAAACAAAACAACAATATATCGCAACATCACTACAAAGTTACCCCTCTACAACACTAAATTTATTCTTTTTATCTAAGCTGTATAGTACGCTTCTAGATCCTCGAAAGAACGGATTATACCTTTGTTTGATTAACCATCACAACGAATCACACCTCACTCCACATCCTCACCAAATTCACATACGAACGATCCACTTGTTTGGTTTCTTCCGCTTCAGGTTTGTCGTTGAGTAAGGTATTGCGCGCTTGATCCAGTTGGTATAACAATTCACGCTTGGCGGGGTCGCGCACCATACTTTGCAACCACACCACCACCACAATGCGCTCACCTTGGGTGACTTCGGCCACGCGATGCACGCTGGTGGACGGATACATTACCGCGGATCCGGCAGGCAGTTTGACGGCCTTGTCACCAAATGTGGTATTGATGATCAACTCGCCCCCTTGATACTCATTCGGATCGTTAAGAAACACGGTCACCGAGACATCGGTGCGGAATTTATGCGGGCCGGTGCCCATAATGGGATCATCGATATGATCGCCGTATCGCATGCCGGGTGTATACCGGGCCAGTACCGGCTGGGCCACACGGTAGGGCAAAGCGCCGCTGCGAAACGCCGGATTTTCCGCCAGACTACTCATGACCAAGTGATCCAGGAATTCAGCCTGTTTGCTGCCGTGTTGCATTTCCTCGTTGTGTTTGACCCGCTGGGCGGCCGAGCCGGCCGTCAGTTTGCCGTCGACAAAAGCGACCTTGTCCAACATGGCGCGGATGTTTTCCAGTTTGTTGTTATCCAGAACATTAGGGATTTCAAGTAACACAATCGTTCTCCGGGACTGCTTATTAAACGTTACGCAAACACTACCCACGTGGTGGCAATGTATTTCACACCTTTTTCCACCGTGACGGCGCGGTGTTCATGGGTCCAAAACGGCGGGAATAACACCAGCTTGCCTTCTTTCGGCGTGATGCGAACGTCTTGGAATTTAAATTCGGTTTCACCGCCAGATCCTTCGACATCGTTGAGATACCAAATAGCCACGAGTTGCCGGTCGGCGAATTGATGGCTGCCACCGTCGATGTGCCAATGATAATATTCGCCGCTCTGGTAGCGTTGGATGTTATAGCCGATGTCCTTGAACGGCCCGTTGAAATAGGGAAACTGCGGGATTATCTGGCGCAGCGCCAGGGCCAGGGAGCGAAATAACATGGTATCGACATCTTTCCATTCGGCGTGGGCGCTACAGGCCAGATCGGTGGTGTGTTTGACCGATTGGTCCTGGGTAGCCTGTTGGCCGATGCGCCCTTGGTATTGCTGCTGGGGATTTTCTTCAAATCGGCGAATTATCTCTTTACAAATCTCTCCAGTTAGGGCATTTTCCACTTCGAAAATAAAGCTCAGCGGTTTTACCTCTTTTATAACATACGGTTGCACTTTGGTGTTCAATGGCGTGCCGGGCTGGTTATTTGCGGATGAGTTCATTATGATTACCTGATTTTCGAATTAAAAAATAATAACTTATTAAATTTTGCCGGAATATGTCAGTCATACCAACAAGATTGCTTTACAATAAAATATTGGCGATTTTAATTAAAACTAATCGTTGCAATATGACGGTGAATAAGTAATATAAGCATTGGCTAATTTACTGTAATAGTGATACCAATAATACACAACGAGCTTAATTTCACAATGAAGTAAGGCGAAATCCACACAAATTAATGGTGCAATATAACCTGTAACAAATGGGAGTTGTCGGATATGAACGATATTTATTACGAGACTTTAGATAAAATGGAAAAAGCCAATGTATCCCGCGAATACGTGGTTGGCTGGGCAAGCGGATACTTACAGAATCCAAAACGCGAAGAGCAGCGTCTAAACGAAGCCTACGAAGCGGGTTATTCGGACGGTGAAGAAAAAGTGACTGACAAATACGAAAAATGGATAGAAAAATAACGGATTAACACAACAGGCTCTTGGTATAAATCCCTCTATTAATAAAAACGATACCTATCTTTTCGTTGCACGTCCCAGAGACATGAGTTAAAAAACGAGTTGAGAGCATTAGCATTGGCAGGTAATTCGGTTTGCTTGCCAATGCTGAACATTTTTCCAATACTGTTTTAGCTATTTTGTTCCGCCATCTTATACCAGCGGCGCGCCTCCACTTCGTTTTTATCCACGCCTTGCCCGTTCTCATACATCATACCCAGCGTCATTTGTGATCCCGACAAGCCTTGTTCCGCGGCTTTGCGAAACCACTCCAGAGCTTTGGACTCGTCTTTCTCCACACCCTCACCGTATAAATACATCACCCCCAGGCCGTGCTGTGCATAAGCGTGATTTTGTTGGGCCGCCGCGCTCATGTATTTTTTTGCATATTCCAGATTTTTTACCTTACCCAGGCCGTTTTGATAAATCATACCCAAACGATATTGCGCTTCGGGATTCCCGTCTTCGGCCAAGGGCGTGAGTAATTGCAAAGCCTTGCTGAAATTACGCGCTTCGAAGGCCTGCAAGCCGCTGGACAAATCAAATTCGAGATCACTCATAAATACTGCTCCAAGATTAAAAGGTAAGTGTTGAGTACAACAAAGACTATAAGGGCTGGATGAGGTTTTCCAAGGTTTGAACATGTTCAGCGCCTTTGTCAGCGTTGCGTGAGGTTCGCCATGTCGCCAATACATCCTTGGCCATATCACGCCAATAGTGTTTACCGGCGCTGGCCATTTTGTCGATGTGGGACAACTCTCCGGTTTGCACCCATTGCTTGTACGCGCTGATCGCAGAGGGAAACAATTCCTTGCGCATGGCCGTGAAGTTGGCAAAATAAAAATGCAGCGAGGGAATATTTTCGGCTTCCAATAACGCCGGCAGCGTGGAAATACAGTCCGCCAAATGATCTCTCACCGCGCGGATTTGTAATTCGGTTTTCGAGCGCGGGATATCATTCAACATTTCTTCCCATTCGTGTCCCAGTAGGTTTCCGGCTTCCGTTTCACCGATTTCATGTAACAACACATTATTGGATTCGTTGTCGCATAGATGATCCAGAATCCGCTCCACGTCCTTTTCCTTGCGGTAAAAATGCAGCACCCGAGCCATGGCCGTATCCTGGTCTTTTTTCCACTGCCACTCTTCGATTTTTTCCCAAATCATGCGCCGCAGCGACTCTTCACGTATAAAAATCGTATCGCCTTGCGACATGGCGGGCGGCGCCACTAAATCGCGGGCATATTCGCACGCCGAGACATAAATGGTGACATCGTTCTTTTTGTAGGTTTTTTTGAGCTGACCTAAGAAAAAGTGCGGTTTATTAAACACGCCATAGCCGCTGCTATATACGTAACCCAAAGGATTGAGTTCCTCATTGACTTGCTTGGCATCAAACGGCTCCACTTCACCGCGTTCCAACACCAAGGGCACATAAGGATGGTCTTCGACGTCTTCCCAGGATTGCTCTTTTTCCAGCAACCACTCGCTGATGGCCGCTTTTTCGAGCTGTTGAGACAAGGGGATTTGATGCTCCCAGCGAAAGTATTCCCGCATTTTCAGCAAGAATATACACATGCTATAACTGCCGGCATGGCGCGCATCGGAGATGTGGCAGTTAGTTTGTACAGTTTGCGCTAATTCGCCTAAATTAATCATAATGCAGATCTCTAAATACAACTAGTTTATACTTAAGGCCATTATCTGCAATAACAAATATTTTATGGAAATTTCAATAAAAACTATAAACAACCTTTACATATACTTATCTGTGGAGTCGTTGTAATGGCAGTTGGGTAGGGTGGGCATTGCCCACCGCAACGTACGTCGCAACAGCTACAAAAGGTGGGCAATGCCCACCCTACAAAAAATAGGTTAACGAAGTCACATAGTGTGCGCCACGCGCACGAAAAGCTATCTACAAATTCGTAGCTTGATGCGGGTACAGCGCACGTTACGAGAGACGAACCAAATAGCGACAATATCTAGATCAACACTAAAATTGCGGAGCATTCCCAGTGGCAGTACGCTTAAAAACCAAATGGCACAAATCCAAACGAGAACGGCGGAGCAAACGCGCCAGCCGGCCGAAAACCCTGCAAGACCTCAGCAGCGTCATCGCCATGAACATATGGAAACTGGCCAAAGAGGCTTTTACCCATATGGAAAAAGAAGGCTTTCGCTTTCGCGAAGACACCCAGGCCATCGATACCATAAACGAATTTATCTTTTACCAATTGCACATAGTAGACCGGCTCATCTATGAAAAA
>JASFLF010000266.1:0-5555 GCA_050118235.1 Gammaproteobacteria bacterium
CGAGCAGTTACGCTTTTACCCCGAGGCGCACGGCGGCTCGGTGACCGGCGCACTGCACGTGCTGGATAGTGATCCGCAAACCGGCGTCTCGCTCGAAATCGATTGCCAACGATTGGGCAGCGGCGCGTACAGCATCCCGCACTCGGTGGAGCGGCTTGGATTTCGCACCACGGCGGCGTTCATTCTCGCCATCGAGACCGGCGGTATGTTTCAACGCCTTAACAAACACCGCTTCTGGCAGCAAGCTAACTGCATCCTGGTGGAGATGGGCGGTGTGCCAACCCGCGCCACACGGCGGTTTATCCGGCGCCTGTCCGATGCCAAACAACTGCCGGTGTATTGTTTCACCGATTGCGATCCCTATGGTTTTGCCAATATCTACCGTACCCTGAAAGTGGGCTCGGGCAACGCGGCGCACATTAACCGGTTTTTCTCGGTGCCGCAGGCACAGTTTCTGGGTGTTACACCCCAGGACATCATCGACTATGGCCTGGAGGACGCCACCCATCCTCTGACCAAGACTGATATCAAGCGCGCCAAGGATGCCATCGAACATGATCCCTTCTTCAGCGCATCCGTGCCCTGGCAGCGCGCCATCGAACAGTTACTAAAGATGGGAGTGCGTGCCGAGCAACAAGCCCTGGCCAAGTGGGGGCTGAATTTTGTGATCGAGCAATATCTGCCGCAAAAGTTGGCTGACAAGCGGGGCTTTTTGCCATAGAACGCGGGAATGGCATTGAACAAAAAATAGATAAAGCCTGAACCGCGATAGGCATAATCTAACAACACTCTATATCTTTTTATTTTTACCTTTACTCTACCATGGCAATCTTTTAAGAAAATTTACGTCTAGTGAGAAATACGGACGCCTTTAAGGGAAAACTGGCTTCCAGTAAATATGCTTTGATTTGAAAATCCGGAAATTCAACCTGAAATCAGGTTAAGCAACCATTCCCTTCAACTACCTTATGACCATCTGTCGCGCACTATTTCAGCCCATCCGCTTATACTGCCATCCGTCGAAAATTCCATAATCAATTAGCATATAGGCTCTTGGGCTTTAACGAAACGACATACCGATAAAAGTGACCGTTATTTGCGCTACCCATCTGATCCTCCATATTTTTCCCTGTAATTCTATTCAGCCGTTGTATATTAGGACCATTCTGGCTCATAATGCAGCTTCGTCCAAACCAAAACATAATCGTAAAGGAGCCTGCGATGAAACTAAAAAACAGTATGTTTAATTTTATTTTTTTTATGTCCATGTGTATTCCACTTTCCGCGTCCGCTAGCCACTATGTCCCCTGGGAGCAAGGTGATTACGGTATATACAAAGGAAGTCCTTTTGGTAATGTTATAAAATCCACAGTAGACCAATCATTCGATTCACGAAAACACTTTACTCAATTCGCCGGTTTTACCGATTTGTGGATTCTTCCTCGTGACGAGAAGGTCTATGTTTACGATTCACGGAATTACCAGATATCGCTATTAACCGATTTTAGCGCGGCGGTTGGCTTTCAAAGCCGTGTATCGCTAAAACCTTGTAATGTGGGAACAACCACAATAGCCGCCAAAGGCTTGACAGTCCGGGTACCTGCGGGAACTTTTAACGATGTGGTACAGTTGGACCTAACCCCCAATTGCGCGGATGCCGGAGTAACCAGCATTTGGTTTGCCGCCGGTGTTGGTCCTATTAAGTGGACGGAATCGAACATAGCAGGCGTTGTAACCTTCGAATTAACAGAAGGAATGATTGCCGGACAAAGCTATCCCAAAGAGACCGGCGTTATTCTTAAAGGCCGCTTTCCGGAACCGGTTGTATGGATCAATATGATGCCGGGAACGTTTCCCGATCGCAATCCTCCTACCAGCGTCGATGTATCTATAACGATCACCAATCAAACTATCGATACCCTGCGCTATGACTTCCCCACCTCCCAGCGTTTTGATATCGTATTACGAGATGTAAACGGGCGTGTAGTGAAAAAGTGGTCGGACGGACAAATATTTCTTCAAGTTACCGGAACTCAAACGATTCCACCTGGTGAAAGTTATACCACAGGTGGTTCGTTAATCCTGGCCGATATCGGCGTACCCGCTATCCCCGAAGGTCGTTACACCTTGGCAATAATGTTAACTAGCATAGATCCAGAGGACGCTACTAGCGCACCGGGAGCCATGGCACCAACATTGCTGACACCACTTCAAATTAAGTGGGCGCAATAATATAAACGTCCACCAAACAAAGTAGGTTGTATAGGGGCCTTTGCTTTATTCGCCATTAGTGATCAGATCAGAGGTTCCTATTTTTAAATTTTTCGATTTATCATCTCGTGTAAGCCGCGTGTAATCCATAGAATCCGCAACAGAGCAAACTGCGAGTGTAAAAATTTCGCAGATCGAGCGTATTACCGTTATCGACCGTGATATGCACGAAAACGATCTTATTCTCGTCATCAACAAAAAGAACGCAGCGGTAGATATTGATGTTTTCCCCAAACTACTGAAAGCCAACCGGTCGTTAACCACGACAAGGTTTCCTGGCCGAGCTAGGCATTGTGTGCACTCCAGAGCTAACGAGATGTTTTTTTCACCCACTTTGACACGCAAAATCAGTTGGTATATGCCGCCCGCATACTGAATTCTAGATTTTCCGGCATTTCAACGAAATTCGCATGATGGATTGTATATTCGACACAGCAGCCCCCTTTGCTCTCCCCCTTTATTGGGTGAATTCTAGCGCGCTATCACCACTTTAACATCCCGAAACAATGCGCAAAGCGTTGAATTTCTGTCTATAATTCAAAATTAGTATGGTAAGAGCGGCAAGAACTGTGTGAGGCAAGATGGAAGCCGTTAATAGCCATAATCGAAATCAGAGATCCCCTAAATATATTGAGCGAACAATCCCAATGAAAACCCACTCCAAAAATATGATAAAAACTGACCTCTCGGTGTTTTTACCGCGAATTTGTTGTCACGGCCGGTTAAGTTTTATTTTCCTGTCGTTATGCATAGTGTTTAACGCAGCAAACTGCATTGCAGCTACGAAACTGACACTAAATGCCGGTACAGCCGAACCGTTTATCACCGCGGATGGTGGCGGATTTTATGGTGTGTTGACAAAAGAAATCTTCGCCCGTATAGGCATAGAGGCAAAAGTCATTCGTGTGCCTTCTGCACGCTCAATCATCAACGCAAACGAAGGTATTGACGATGGCGTAATCGCTCGCACAGCAGGCATGGAGGAGAAATATAAAAACCTGATTCGAATCCCTGTATCTGTGGTGACATTCAAGTTTGTCGCCTACAGTTTGGATAAAGAGATTCAAGTGACCGGTTGGGATAGCTTTGCTCCCTACTCCGTAGGATATATAAGAGGCTGGCGAATTTACGAAAAAAATCTAACAAAAGCAAAATCGGTTACGATAGTGAACAACGCTGAACAATTGTTTAGATTATTAATGAACGGACGAGCCGATCTTATCATGTTCGAATATTACCGAGGCACCTGGTGGAACGAACATCTAAATGCAAATGCACTTATTATTGGCTCGCCTGTGGCAGAAAATGATATGTTTATTTACATGCACAATAAACATAAAGATCTGGTTTCAAAAATAACCCAGGCACTGGAATCAATGAAAAAGGATGGTACATACCAAAGAATCAAGGACGAAACACTCCCTGAATATGTAAAATAGGTTGTTAGCAAGAGATATCACTCAAAACGTCATGCCTAATCGAAAAATCCGTAAAAAAATATCCACTAGGCTGATAGTATATATCATTTTGTTTAGTTCGGTGATCACGGCGATTGTCACTGTACTGCAGCTCTATTACCAGTATGTTGAAGATAAAATCCTGTTGGACAGCAATATTAAAAACATTAATACAGGATATCGTGAGGGTATTACCAATGCAGTCTGGTTGGATGATAAGGTCCAGTTGGACTCCATCCTTGAAGGTGTTGTTGCGCTACCCGACATTGAGTATATAGAGGTTCGAGTCAACGATAAGCTCTATTCATCTCGTGGCAGTCCTGTCAAATCTAATGTGCTGAGTAGCTCTTTCCCATTACACTATTGGCACGATAACAAAATGTTAACCATTGGCGAAACCTATGTTGAGGCCGATCTATCGGCGATATACCGTCGCCTGATTAACCATGCGTGGGCGATTTTAGGATTGAATGCCATCAAGACGTTCATTGTCGCGATATTCATGTATTTTATATTCAACCGTTTAGTTGTCACGAGGCTGGAAGGTCTATCCAATTTTGTCCGTCATTACGATATTCACGGCATAAAAAACGGGATGGTAATCCCTCTTCCTACTGACAACACCTACACAGATGAAATAACAGAAATAGCAACGGCCCTCAACACAATGCAAAGCCATTTATCGCAATCAGTCAAAGAGCTTTTGGGATTAAAAACGACACTGGACCTGAGTCTGGACGGCGTATTTATGTTTCATCCGGATTCTTACAAGATTTTCTACGCTAACGCCGGAGCCACGGCTTTGCTCGGCTATACAATTGATGAACTTATGGAAATCACACCCATGGACATAAGTTCAGATATGAACGAAGTACTTTTTTCAAAATTGGCGGTTTCCACATCAAATTCTGATAAACAAGCAGTTCATATCGAGACGCTCTTTCGCCCCAAACAAGGAGAACCAATACCCGTAAGACTCTTGCTTCAATATTTACATCCGCAAAATGAAGCGCCACGCTATGTATTCATGGCGAGAGACATTAGTGAGCATATTAACGCCCAAAGGGAAATACAGGCATCATTGGAGGAAGCAAGAGCCGCGAACTCCGAGTTGGAATCATTCTCCTACTCGATTTCACATGACTTACGCGCCCCTTTACGTTCTATTGACGGATTCAGCCTCCTTTTACTGGAAGACTACGGCGATAAAATGGACGATGAAGGCAAGGATTATATCCGCAGAGTACGTAAAAATGCCCAGCACATGGGTCTGTTGATTGATGACATGTTATCCTTGTCCAAGGTGACTCGGGGCGACCTCAATCGGACAATGTGCGATCTCAGTGAAATAGCACACACCTCAATCAAAAAATTGCAGGAGTCCGAACCACAACGAAAAATTACTGTAAATATTTCACCCGGAATTCGCGGCTGGGTCGACAAATCATTGTTTGAAAACTTAATGGATAACCTGCTTGGCAATGCCTGGAAATATACCAGTAAAACACAAAATTCACGAATCGAATTTGGTACTACAACGCATGGCAACGAAACAGTCTATTTTGTGCGCGACAACGGCGCCGGATTTGACATGCAATACGCGAACAAATTGTTTAACGCCTTTCATCGCTTGCACGGGGTTGATGAATTCGCTGGTACCGGCATCGGCCTTGCGACCGTGTCACGTATCCTACAAAGACACGGTGGCCGTATCTGGCCTGAAGCGGAGGTCGGTAAAGGCGCTACTTTCTATTTTACACTTGGAAATGGACATCACTAGCAAACCTAAAACTGATCCTGGTTTTCGCTTTTTGGCTACTCATTTCG
>JASFLF010000267.1:0-5529 GCA_050118235.1 Gammaproteobacteria bacterium
ATTTCCACCAACGTCTGGTGTTTGTCGAACCACATCTCCAACTCAATTTGATCCGGCAGAACAAACCACACCAACAAGAGTATAGAAAAATACAATATGGCCTCTACATGCATGCCGACGACGGTAAGCCAGCCACCGCCGGTGTAGCCGTTCTCCAACACTTGTAATCGCTCCTGGCGTTGCCGGCCGGAGAGTTGCTCCAATTGCGCGATAGGGGCGGTGAAGGAACGTATGGGGCTCAGTCGCCGCCAGGTTAAATTGGCAAATAATTGCCGGGTCGCGCTTCTGGGCAAAGCGCGTAGCAATTCACGAAAAGTCATGGGCTGTTGAAATAAAGCGCGGCTGAGATAAACCAGGGGTAGTTGTTCATAGGCTGGTTTGAGCCACCAGAACAAAAGGCTGGCCACGAAAGGATATTGATAGAACGCGGCGCTTAAAATAACAAACACCGGAAGCGCCAGAAGCAGCCAGCTTTTTAGCAAGGGGCTCCACCATAAACGCGCCATGCCGAAGCCGAGGTCGATGGCCTCCCACACGGAGCGGGGGCGCAAGGCAACAGTGATGTTATCGAGGCGCATGTCGTCTGCCCACAAACAGGAAATAGAGGAATACCAAAGTCCACAATACCCCGGCAACGGTATATTTTGTGGTTGGTTCAAAGAAAGTGGATGAAGACCAAAACGCCTCGATAAACGCCGCGATTACCAGCATGCCGGCCGCGCCAATCACCAGGGGCAAGGCGTCACGGGCCGCGTGTTTAATCGCGTCCATTCGCCGGCGGTTACCCGGCGCGAATAAAGTATACGACAGTTTTAATCCGGCGGCTCCGCAAATGCAAATGGCGGTGATTTCAAACGCGCTGTGTCCGGACACGAACGGCCAAAACGTACTGATATACCCCAACTGCGTCAAATGGCCCGCCAGGCCGCCCATGATGAGCCCATTGAAGAGCAAGCTGAGTATGGTGCCTATCCCCAATAGCAAGCCCCCGGCAAACGTGCGGAAGCCTATGCTGATATTGTGTTCGATATAGAATCCGAACATCATGAAATTGGTGGTGGACTCGCGCGCCCGCCCCAGAATTTTGGCGCTGGGATTGTACATGGACTCGTATTGCACCACTTGATGTTCCGGCATCAATGTGTAGATAAAATCCGAATTAAAATAACAGAGCAAGCCGAGCACAATCGCGGGGCCGAACAACAGTCCGCTACTTAACCAGAATAATTTGGCTTGTTGACGTACCGAGGCGGGAAAATCGATCAACACAAATTGAATGATTTGCCACATGATGAAACGGTTGCCGTGGTAAAAATATTGGTGGGCGCGCATCACCAGGGAATGCAATTGCTCAATTAATTGCGGACTGTATTGGCGGGTTTTGGCCAAGGCGTAGTGATAGCAGGTTTGCCGGTATAATGCCGGGAATTTTTGCAATCCGGTTGGATCGATTTTCTGCTTTTTTTTGTTTTCCAAGTCGTGCAGCACATTCTCCAGCTCCTGCCACGCCGCTTGATATTTGGTTTCGAAAGTTTGTTGTCGCATTATTTTTGTGCCGTCTTGCCGTAGAGCCAGTTAGCGTAGCGGTATAAGGTGTTGACCGCTTGTTGATCCTCGCTATTGGTTAATGCGGGTACGATATTGGCCAGTTCCTCGCGGCGCTCGGCCGAAAGTAGTTCACTGCGCTCGGCAAAATCCAAAATCGCGCGCTGTTCCTTAATGGATAAGTTTATGGGAAGCGGGGCGGGTTCGGCCTTGGGTATGTCGGATTTTGCGGCCACTTTGGAACTGTAAATGACCATAGTGCCCGCCGCCATATCGCCTAAACGCTTGAAGTCCGAATTCATCAACATGGCTGTCAAGCCGAATCCATAAAATGCGGGCGCGAAATCCGCCGTTCTTAACAAATTTCGGGTAACTGACGTGCTCCAGGAAACCGGCGTGCCGTTGTCGTTTACCACCCGTATGCCCATTTTTTTCTTACCCGGCGTGGCACCGTTTTTGAGCACTTCGAAAAACACCGGATAAAACCATTCCAACAGGAATATGCAAAGCAGCAATATCCCCTGACCGAATTCACCCAAAATAGACAATACTATGGACAATACCACATAGATCACCCCGCGAATCAGCATGTCTATAGCCCAGGCTAAGGAGCGTACCACGGGACCTGCCACGTGCAATTGAAGATCGACGCCTTCCGGCGTTTCAAAGGTGCGCGCGGTATCAAGCATTTCGTGATAGAAATTGATTTGGTAAAAAACGATTTAATAAAAAAAGTGGCATAAATATTACCGAATTCCGGAATTCAAATTGTTTTAAGGCGTCTCCGGCTGACCATAATGAGCGGGAACGTTCTGCAAAGCCACAAAACGTTCCCACATATAGACAATGTCTTATGAATGGCTTATTGCGGCATTCCTTGCGACATTTCCTGGGCTCTTTTCACGTAATCCTGATACGCGGGAATTGCAATGGCCGCCAATATCCCAACGACAAATATCATGACAAAAGCACCGGCGACCACCATATGCGCTTTGTTGGGTTTCGGGGGCGGGCCGTAATTATTTGGGCCGTTAGTGCCCCGAAAAAACAGGCAGGGTATGGCAATGACCAGGTTTATCAGCGGGATGACAGTTAACACCGACAACCAGCCGGACCAGTTTAAATCATGTAAACGCCGAATCATAAAAATGATGGCCAGCGCGAAAAACGCAATATAAGCGATAATGGAAACTCCTCCAACAATTATAGAGCCTCCATCCCCCATAAAAGACGTAGCCGCGGTTACCATTCCCACAACCAGCATGAGTACTATATATAGGCCAAAGGCGTAAGCGATATAGTTGGCCCGCCCAAACCGCCCGGCAGCGGAAAACGGACTGGTTTCGTCATAAACCTCACGCATATTTTCTCTTTGTAGTGAGGCTTGCGGGGCTTCGTACGGATTTGCGTTAGACATTAAAAGGTACCTCGCGGTGGTCGCAATTTGCCATAAATAATGGTGTTGACTAAAAGTCTACGTCAGCAATTAGAATTTTAGCTGTATTGCATTATCGTCTTATTGGTTGATATCTGAAGAAAAACCTGTGGCGGTATATCTTCCCCGGTTATATAAGAATGGATTGAATTTCTTATTGAGCGATAATTGTTTGTTTTTAATAAAGTATTATAAAAAGGGCCGGTTGCGCAATCATTATATTCCCTAATGTGGCGTGAAAAATTACCAGAAAACCGGGCTCAGTAACAGAGGCCGAAAAAATTGGCCTGGTGTTCCGCCGTACAGATACCGATGGCATCGGTTTTTTGATTTGGGGTGAGCACCGCGGGCTCAAGATAAAAGTTATGGCTGAATTTACGATTCGGTTACCCTGGTTTGACCTAATGCGTTTCTGCATCTATACCTAGTGAATAGTAAATTCCGTCAATTCAAGGAGGTCGACATGCACTCGGTACATCTTTATATCCATGAAACGCTGGAGTCCGGTCAATTAGGCAAAGTTAAAGACTTAATTACCCATATACCCCATGTAGTGGATGTGGGTGTAAGCAATAAGGCTCCACATGATGTGTATGTGGATTTCGAAGAACATCAACACGACATACCCATGCAAATTTTGCAGGCTCTGGAGAAGGAAGGGCTTCATCCGGATATTGTGTCCGCATAAGGTTTTTCACTGCGCCTGGAGTAAGTCGGGTGATGGCCACACATCCGGATTGAATCTAAGGCGTAGAACTCAGTCTAGGTGCGCGTGCTGGCGGCTTATCAAAAAAACTAACAAGCATTCAAAACCTGAAGCTTGCTCCGCCCAATATGCCGAAGAAGTCTTTGTGCACTAAGCCCCAGGCTTTGATATCCCAGGTTTTATAAATATTGAACCCGGCGCCCAATAAGGCAATGCCGTCGCCCTCGTCGGTTAAACCTGCGCCAAGTTCAACGCTGATGGGGGAGCCCGCGGTCAATGCTACGTCCCGGTATTTCCCCGCCAGTTCATCGAATTGTACCGTGAGCTTGTCGTAGTCTTTGGTCAGTTGGTTATAACTCTGCATATTTTTATGGAAATTGTCAGAAACGGCGATGGATTTATCCAGGGTTTGTTCATGGCGTTCAATCAATTCTTTATAGTCGTTGTTGAGTTTTTGCAGGGCTTCCTGGTTTTGTTTGTAGGCTTCGGCCAGTTGGAGATTGTCGTCGATTTGCTGTTGCAGTTTTTTAATTTGTTGGCCGGTTTCAACAGGTTTGAAACATTGGTCGGGTTTTACATCTTGCACGGCGATAACGAAGGCTTCTTTGCCATCGACGACTTTTTTCACCAAGGCATCTTTTTTGACGATGACGTGACAGTCTTCAGACCATACGCTGCCGGACACACAAAGTAACAATACCCCCAATATTCGATGCATGGTAATCCCTCCCATTTAGAAACTTGCTTGTTAAATATTCTCCGGTACATTAGCGGTGAGCCGTTCGGCGTCGGCAAAGCTTTCTAAAAAATCAACCAGGGGCTTTGCGTCTTCACGAAGTTTTTTTGCTTGTTCCTTTTGCTGCTCAAGCTCGGCGTCCAGGCGTTTTTTCTCTGCATCGAATGTGGCGGAGGTCTCATCCAATGTTTCACGCTGTTTTATTAGATCATCCCGCTGTAGTTTGATTTGCTCCAGTTGCGCCACCAATTGTTTGTGGGTGTTTTCAAGTTCGGCATGGCGGTCGCGTAAACCTTTTAATTCCCCTTGTAGCTGTTCCCGTTCTTTATCAAGTTCCTTGAGCCGCCCGCGCGCCCAGTACAGTTGATAAGCGCGGAATGCCACGATTGCAATGCCGGCAGTGAATACATACCAGCGCACTCTGGCGGGCAGCAATACAGTGGCCAGGATCACAAATCCCAGTCCGATAAAGAGTCCGGGATCACTGAAAACAATACTTAGCATAGCGCATGTCCTCTTCGGTTTTACTGTTCTACTTTTCTCTTAGACCGCTTCGGTGGATTTGCGATTGCGCTTGGCGCGTTCCAGTGCGGCAATGAATTTGTGCATGGGACCCGAGCCCAATCCCATGATGACCCCCGTTATGATGTATTCCAGCCAATCGGGCAAGTCGACTTGGAATAATCCCAGTGAGAGTGCATCGGGGGTGTTGGTCCACTGGGCGATTAGTGAAAATACATTAATGCCTAGGGAAAAAGCCACCGTAATGCCCAGTATGGCGCCTATGGTTTTACTGACGCCTTTTACGGTGAACGCGCGTAATTTGTTGGCGGATATCACCGGGGCGCCTTCGTAACCTGGATGGTCAGCGTTTACGTAACGCGACGCCAAATATTCGAACACGGTTTTTTGCAGTTTGTTTTCCTTGGCTTTTTCCAAGCGGTTCTGCAGGCGTTCGCGGATGCTGATGGCGCGCCGGTTCCAAAAACCGCTGAAATCTTTTTTGGCTTCTATGTAATCGTAAATACTCTTGGCGATCTCCAATAAACGTTCAATGATCAGCGCAAAAAAGATCGCAGCCGTTAACATGATTAGTGCAGCATTGGT
>JASFLF010000268.1:0-5512 GCA_050118235.1 Gammaproteobacteria bacterium
TGGCATAAAACCTGGCATTATGGATCTTATCGGAAATGGCAGCTGCATGTATGGCAATTGCAGGGGAATAGTGAGTCATGGCCGTCGCAACTGAGAGAATATTATACGCAACAACCCGTGTTTGCAGTGATCAATGGCATTAGTTCGGGGCAATGGCAGCCTATTCACGATTTTTGCAAAGATAATACCCTGCCATGTGTTTTTCCTACCACCAATTTACCCGTTACAAGCGAAGAAGACTTTTATTCGATATACTTTTCCCGTGGTATTGCACTGGAAGCGGAGGCTATTGCAAAACATTTATCGCAAATTAAAACACCAGTGTCGGTTTTACAAATACACGGGGATACACCAGAAGAAATAACGGCAGCAAATACCGCCAGCGATCATTTATTAAAGCGCGGAATTACAGATGTTCGACAACTGGAACTTGCGTCAGTACAAAAACAAAGCACAAATGAGTTAATGGAATCCATTAATACGGAAAAACCAACTTATCTCATACTGTGGCTAAGCGGAAACGCTATCTCTGAGATTAAATCCAAATTGATTAAACATAATGCATTTGAACAAGTATTTTTCTCCTCTTCCTTTCCGGATAGCGCTATTAAGTCCCTTCCGGACCAATTGCTTAATAACGCATACATGTTACGCCAATACAGTCCTCCGGACACACTATCTAAGAATATTTTCAGAGCAAAATCCTGGGCAAGCGCAAGAAATCTCCAAGTCTCCGATGACCATGTAATGGCAAATGCATATTTTGCCGTAACCATAACCGCAGATGTTATCAAACATCTTAGGGCCAATCTGATTCGAGATTTTTTTATTGAGCGAATGGAGCATATGGTGGAGAACACGGTTTTTCATTCCGTCTACCCGCATTTAAGTCTTGGGCCAGGGCAAAGATTCGCATCTAAAGGATGTTATATCGTAGGACCGCTGGGTGATATTAAAAAAGAAACCCTTTTAACGGCTAAATACGATTGGGTAGTTCCGTAGGGATGCCTACCAGCCAAACCTGAGGTTTAGGGAATAACTACCACGACGATGTCATCTACCAGGTCATTGTTGTATTTAACCACAACTTCTGAAAAACGCTTTTCGCCAACAGGAATAGTGTCTCCATTGTTCTTGTAGGTTACGTTACCTTTGTCCACTGGGTCGGTATCATTGCTGACAGCAATAGGCTGAGCTTTGTCCTTATCGATGATTCGAACAGACCAACTGGTATTATCGCTTTCGGTAATATCTTCTGGCGTCCTTCCATCAGAATAATGGGCAACCGCTTTTAGTTGAACGGTTTCGTTTTGTGTCATTTCGACAAAATCCTCCGGATAATCAATCGATATTCGCTCTATCTTAGCGGCTTCTGATACCGTCACGGTAACGGAATCTTCAACACCTGCACAAGAGACTGTCAACGTAGACGATCCGGGGGAAACGCCAGTCACTAACCCCGTATCACTCACCGTGATAGCACCACTTTGAGGAGGACTCCAAAATGCTGCGTCGGACATATCAGCAGTGCTAGTATCCGTGGCGTTATATTTGCCATTTGCCGTAAATTGCTGTTTGCTTGATATCGGGATGATAGCACCGTTAGGGCTGATGTTGATTTCACTGATACTCCCTTGAATGTTGAGTTCCAAAGGCGAGGATTGGATTGCACTCAAAGATATATTCAATTCAGCTTTAACAGAGGCCGTAGTACCCCAAGCACCGAAACGCCCCTTTTTGCCTTCCTGATTGAATACTCTGGAGATAGGATCAAGTGTCACCGCGGAATCATTTGGATTTGTGTGGGTAACTTCCCAGGTAACCAGGTGCGTGACATATCGTTTAGGCTCACTCACCCCATATGTTCCCAATGCCGTAAACTGTATCGGCGCGCATACACCAACATCGTAAGGTGTTGATAGCACCTGCCCATCTCTGGCAATTTCCAGTACCGACAACGGCTCTGCCGATACTTGAACAATGGCTTGACCTTGAATAGACGCAAGCTTCGCAATGATCGACACGGAACCGCTATTACCGAAGGTTGTTACAACTCCACTTTGATTTACCTCAGCAATATTGGAATTTGAAGATGACCAGCTTATCTCGGAGGAAATATCGACTTCCTTGCCGCTAGAGGTTATGCCGGTGGCTTTAAACTTTTCCGAAAAATCAAAGGACAAATAGGTTGTTCCCCCGCCTTGCTCATTGCCTACTGTAATAGTTTGTGTGGGACGGACTATAATTTCAGTGACATCATATTTATTGCGTTTAATCGCCTGTTCAATATTGTTGAACTTGCTCTCCGAATCGCACGCGGACAGAAGAGTGATAATCGCCACAACAAATAAATAGTCAACTATCTTAGACATAAGAGAAATACACATGAGGTCAGAATAAAAAACGAAATCCTAAGCTAATACCGGAGATCTTGTATCCATCTTTATTGTAATATTGCATGTAATCCAGAGTGATGTACGTATTGCGCATTCTTACGATTTGGTCCTCCGCACCTATACCCCAGGCGAAACCGCCGTCTTTTTCCCCGCTGATGCTTTCTAATTTACCTGTTAAACTAAGTTCGGTTTGGGTATATCCACCTAACAGATAAATTCTCGCGCGGTTGTGCAAATCAGAATCCAGACGTAAAAATCCACCATACATTTTGTCGATTTTTAAATTAGAACCGCTATCGTCCGCATCGCCGCTTGCTATATACTGCAGTTCCAAGGCCACTTTGTTCATGAAGTAGTAGCCTGTTTTAAATTTCGGTACGTAAGGTTTGAAATTGGCGCCACCGATTTTCACCTCGGTACGCATTGCGCCCAATTCCGCATACAGTCTTTCCGCCGCTTGTGCGGAATTCGCCGAAATTAATAAAATCAAAATTAAAAATGATAGATATCTCATTACGTTACACCGATCCGGTAATGTCAGTTAATACGCGCGCGTATGATAACACGATATTCCAGGTTGTGGCACTCGCGCGCCCTTTACAATCAAACGCCTTTAAGTTGCTCTTTGGTCAATATAAAAACCCCATGCCCTCCTTTGACGAACTCCGGCCATACAAACGGCAGATGCGGATATTGTTCGATAAGTTCGGGGTAGCTGTTGCCCACTTCCACTACTAATAGCCCTTGCGGGGCCAAAAATTCATAAGCTTGCTGCAATATGCGATTGACGATATCCAGGCCCTCCTGGCCGGCAGCCAGCGCCAGTGGCGGTTCGTGCCTGAATTCTTCTGTTAAGGCGGCCATATCCCGGGCATTGACATAAGGCGGATTACTGACGATAACGTCGTATTGGAGCTTGGCGCCCTCTATCAGAATGTCTTGTGCAGATTTCAGACCATCGAATACATCGGACTGGATCAGCTGGATTTTATCGCGAAGGGCGAACTTCTCCACATTGATCGCCGCCACTTCAAGGGCGTCATCGGACACATCAGTGGCATCCACATGCGCTTCGGGAAACGCCATTGCGCATGCCACGGCTATACAACCGCTACCCGTGCATAAATCCAGAATTCGGTACACGCGATCAGGATCTATCCAAGGTTCGAACTGGGCTTCGATCAACTCGCTGATGGGGGAACGCGGTATTAGCACTCTTTCGTCAACGTAAAACGCTAAACCGGCGAACCAGGCTTCATTGGTTAAATACGGAGCGGGTTTGCGGGTCATTACCCGGTCGGTGAGCAACTGCACGACTTTCCTTCGCTCGGCCTTGGTGATGTTGCAGGCGCTCATATAAGCAGGAAGATCATGCGGCAAATGCAGCGCGTGTCTAACCAGGTTAAAGGCTTCATCCAGGGCGTTGTCGGTGCCATGACCGTAGGTCAATTCCGCTTCTTGAAAACAGCTGGCGCCCCAGCGCACCAGATCACCCAGAGTGCGCAACTCTTCAATGGCATCGTCGGCAAAAATCATTGATCACCTTGTATTTGAATGTTTTAACTCTATATTAAGCTCTTATTTATTAACAACGTGGATCTAGTGTACTGAATCGTATTAAATAGTGATATCACCATTTAATACGATTCAGTACACTGGCCCTTTACAATCCGGTCCACATTGGCATAGATTTGTGGCTTCATTTTATTTGCACACCGCGTTAAATAAATAGCCAACTCGTCATTTAACTCTTTAGCAAAAGAACGGTAGACTCAATGGCACAATACATCTACACAATGAACGGGGTGGGAAAAGTCGTCCCACCGAAGCGCGAAATTTTAAAAGATATTTATCTGTCCTTTTTTCCCGGCGCCAAGATTGGTGTGCTGGGTCTCAATGGCTCCGGCAAATCCACTATTTTACGCATCATGGCGGGAATCGACACGGATATTAACGGTGAAGCCCGCCCTCAGCCCGGTATTAACATCGGTTATTTGCCCCAGGAACCGCAATTGGACCCGGCCAAAGATGTGAGGGGCAATGTAGAAGAGGGCATCCAAGAAATCAAGGGCCTGGTGGACCGATTTAATGAAATCAGCATGAAATTCGCCGAGCCCATATCAGACGACGAAATGAATGCCTTGCTGGAAGAACAAGGCAAACTGCAAGACGCCATTGACGCCAGCGGTGGCTGGGAAGTGGAGCGCATGCTGGAAATCGCCGCCGACGCATTGCGCTTGCCGCCGTGGGATGCGGATGTCAGCAATTTATCCGGGGGTGAACGCCGCCGGGTGGCATTGTGCCGGTTACTGCTTTCCAAACCGGACATGTTGCTGCTGGACGAGCCCACCAACCATCTGGACGCCGAATCGGTGGCCTGGCTGGAACGATTTCTCCACGATTACGCCGGTACCGTGGTGGCGGTGACTCACGATCGCTACTTTTTAGATAATGTGGCGGGTTGGATTCTGGAACTGGATCGCGGCCACGGCATCCCCTGGGAGGGCAACTATTCGTCCTGGCTGGAGCAAAAAGAAAAACGCCTGGAAGTGGAAGAGCGCCAGGAAAGCGCCCGTATCAAAGCCATGAAATCTGAATTGGAATGGGTGCGCTCCAATCCCAAAGGCCGGCACGCCAAAAGCAAAGCTCGTCTCGCCCGCTTTGAGGAACTGGCCACTCAAGACTACCAAAAACGCAACGCCACTAATGAATTATTCATCCCACCGGGCCCGCGCCTGGGTGATTTGGTCATTGAAGCGAACCATTTGCGCAAAGGCTTTGGAGATCGCCTGCTGATCGAGGACCTGTCTTTCAACCTGCCTAAAGGCGGCATTGTGGGTGTCATCGGACCTAATGGCGCCGGTAAATCCACCCTGTTCCGCATGTTGGTGGGGCAGGAAAAACCCGATGCCGGTGAGTTGCGCATTGGCGATACCGTGCAACTGGCGTATGTGGATCAAAGCCGTGACGCCTTGGATGCCGGCAAAACGGTGTGGGAAGAAATCTCCGGCAGCCACGACATCATGCAAGTGGGTGGCATGGAGATCAACTCCCGCGCTTATGTCAGCCGCTTTAACTTTAAAGGCACTGACCAGCAAAAACGGGTGGGTGATTTG
>JASFLF010000269.1:0-5494 GCA_050118235.1 Gammaproteobacteria bacterium
ACGGTCGATGAAAAACCTGTGCACGTTTACGCCTTCGATATCGCTTCATATAAAACCACGCCGGATTGGCTAAACAATAAATACTGGGCAAATCCGGAACTCTGGGATAAACACTGGTGGTAAAAAAAGATCAGAGACCGTAGACGACCATCCGTCATAAATTAGGATCAGGATACCAACAGAATACAAAAAGGCCCAATCCCGCGGCCCGCATAAAAAAATTCACCACGAACGAACAGTGCAGTTTTTCCCTTCGTGTGCTTCGTGGTTTATAAATATGTTGGGTGCAGAGGTATAAGATATTGAAAATGAGCCTAGTTCGAGGTGCGCTAGTATTGGCTTTAGCGCGGGCGAAGCGTGGGGTAATCACTATTTATATTTCACCACCCGGCGTGCTTAACCAAAATTTGGTTAGTAGGAAATGGTCAAAAGGGCTTTTGCAAAAAAAGATTCGGTGCAGGAATTAATAAATCATGCCCCATAAGCACGGCGGACTCTTTCACGGAATAATATTTTGGCAGGTTGCGCAATTTACGATACCCCAATTTTAAATAAAACTGTTGCGCCGTAACATTGACAGCCCGACACTGCAAATACACAACATCAACACCTGCCGTCAACGCAGATTTTTCCAGCCATTGAACCATGAATTTGCCTATGCCCATGCGGCGATAGTCGGGAAGCACTGCCAACAAATTTAAATTTGCCTCCGTATTGCCATACTGCATAATGCCAAATCCCACCACTTTTTGCTTGATTTCAGGCTGAATGAGGCGTTTTGATTTACGCGGTCGCTGTTCCATCACTGGAGCGCATGCCACCAGGATATTGGTATTGCGGCATAGATAACTTTTTTTCAAACGTTCAGGGGTCCAAGACCAAGCCAACCCACGCTCAATAAAATCTCGCGACAGAACCGCAATGGATGCTAGTTCCGATTTTTTAGCCAATCTGTATTCTATATCATTCATACGGCACCATTACTACGCTATAAATGTCGCTCCCATTTATTAAATGTAGACCCATTTTTAATTTGCGGCAATGGAAATTCCTCCAATTTTCACATTGTTACAATAACTTTACCTATCGCCGCGCCTGATTCCAAGTACTTATGAGCTAGCGCGATGTCGGTAACGTTAAATTTTTGCTCATCGATTAATGGCTTAAGCTTATGTTCGTCCACCAGGGTTGCAATTTGACGCAAAATAGCACCGTGCCGTTCACGCCCCATGTTATACAGCATAGGAATAAGCATAAATACTACATGTAGTGTTAAACCTTTTGCGTGCATGGGGCTTAAATCCTGCTGGCTGCGGCTGGACACCGACACTACCGTGCCATTAATTGCTGCGGCCTGAAAAGACTTGGCAATGTTATCACCGCCTACTGTGTCAAAAATCACGTCGAAACCACGGTTATCGGTAAACTCTTTGACATAGTCCCGCACATTCGTTTGTTTGTAGAATATGCACTCATCGGCACCCAAGCGTTTTGCAATATCGGCCTTTCGTTCGCTGGAGCACGCAGCATAGACCGTCGCACCAGCCCATTTGGCCAGTTGAATGGCGATGTGACTTACCCCGCCGGTTGCACCGTGAATCAACACCTGCTGTCCTTGCGTGACTTTAGCGCGCTCAATGAGTGCTTCCCAAGCCGTTATACTCACCAAAGGTAACGCCGCGGCCTGATGCAAATCCAAACTCTTGGGTTTATGTGCAACCAGCCTGGCGTCGGCCAGCATATACTCGCTTAACGCACCACCTAAGCCCTTGACGCCACCGGCGCATGCAAAAACCTCCTCCCCAATAGCGAAGTCCACATCGTCTCCCACAGCCTGCACCACGCCCGCTACATCACCATGCAAAACAGCGGGAAAATCGGGAGCAATTGCCGTCAATTTACCTTGACGGATTTTACAATCCACTGGATTCACGCTAGTGGCGGCGACTTTTATAACGAGATGGCCGGGAATCGCTTGAGGAACAGGCAAATCTGCGGATTCAAAAACATCCGGCGCGCCAAAACGATGAATGACTATAGTTTCCATGGTTTTCCTTGTGCTAGGCTTGATCAATGTGTTGTAAAATATGTGTTGTTAAAACGTTTTGCTAGATAAGTCAAAAACCCTATCAAAGCAATTCTAGTATAAATAGTATCAGCTCATATTACTGTTTATTGGCAAGCGATCAATTGGGTTGTAACGGCGAACAAGGTATCCATCTATGCGTAAATTTTATGGAATGTTTACAGGAGCAATGGTCGGTGCATTGTTGGGATATATCGCCGACCAAATTCTGACGTCTTATGTGTTACAACATTCAGAAGATGCAGTGACCTTCATCCTAACCAACGCGCTCAGTGCGTTCATCATGCTTCCCTCGCTTATCGTCTTGTCTGCGTATATCGGTTATCGCATGGTAAAAAAGCCGGTCAAATCCGGTAAGCCACTAACTCCCACTTAAAATTCGAATAAACGTTTGAAGCAGCCGTTGCAAGATTGTCCAGGCAAATCTTTCGCAACCGGTTGTAAAGGCAAAACAAAATAGTGGGAAACCACAGTTTTAACCAGAATTTTTACTATAGTTTTAACCATGAATTTAAGCATAGTTTTGCGGTTTTCACTACATAGTGTGCACGTATTTTGCACGATTTCCACGTGATTGGATGTCGACCTTGAACATCCGTAAAACCGGTTTCCATTGGGAAAAATCCTACACGACCATGGATATAACAATCAACAACAACCATGTACTCGAACTCATCTTTGAGAATGCGCACTCCTGTATGAATGGCACTTAGTTAGTGCCCGTCCATAAACGAGGATATTTTTTCAAGATCAAGGCGCACCGGCTTCGAAAAGCGCAGTATATACGTAATATATGAGCATTTGAGAAGACGGCGCACCAAGAGTAGGCCCTTTAAGGGACGCAGAGATTGGAAAAATAGACCGTTTATGGATGGGCACTAGTTAAGCAAACAACGCGTGATGCAGGGTGGATTAGGCGCGTTTTTTTGCGCCGTAATCCACCAAAACTCCATGGCGGGTTACGCAAAAAAACGCTAACCCGCCCTACAGCGGGCTTAATTAAGTGCCATTCCACTCCTGTATCGCTTACATGGATACCAGTTTTAATTTCATCTGCGTAAATAAAGCTTATGCCTGCGCGGACGGAAAAAACCCCGAATACTTTATCGGTAAAAACCATTTCGATTTATTTCCCAGCGACGATAATGCGGCCATTTTTCGCAACGTTGTGGAATTCGGCGAGCCTCATTTCGCCTATGCAACACGCCCCTGAACGGGATCTCACCCATTGGGATTGGACATTACACACCGTAGACGATGAAGACCGAAACATTGTGGGTGTGCTACTAAATTTTGTGGATGTCACGGAACACTTGAAAACTCAACAAGCGCTAATAATGGAAAAACAATTAACCGATCCAGTGCTGGAATCGGCCGGAGCAGTGGTTGTGTTAGATGCCAGTGGCAAAGTAGTTCGATTTAACAGAGCCTGAGAAGCGGTTAGTAAATACACTTCTGAGGAAATTCACGGGCAATATGTCTGGGAGCAGCTTTTGATCCCTGAAGAAAAACAAGCTGTAAAAAGCGTATTCCAACAACTCGCCTCGCACGATTATTTGGATAGAGCGCGGCAAAGACCATCGGTAAGCATATTGCCTTTGTTTATCCCGAAGATCAGCGTGATAATTTGATAAACCAGATCATTGCGCCTGCAAAAAAATACGGTGCGCACGAAATAGAAGTCACCATGCGCAAGAAAAAAGGCAAACACTTTTTTACGCATTTATCCTTATCGCTACAGAGAAATAGTGACAATAAAGTCATCGGTATGCTGGGTTACTCCATGGATATCACTGAACGCAAACTGACCGAACAAAAGCTTCATCGACTGAACGACGAACTGGAACAACCCGTACAGCAACGCACGGAAGATTTGCGTCGGTCCGTAAGCCGGGTAATGCAAGAAATCGAAGTCCCCTGAGTATTATTCCAAGAATGGCTGAGTTTTTTATGCCATTGAATCCTCTAGACTTTTCACCTTGTGCGTCATACCAACCAAAGCCCCAATAAACTTCCCGTCAATGTTGCCGATATCAACCATGTATAAAAATGACGGCGTAAAAGGACAGTGAATTAACAGCTTATGAACCATCGTTCAACCACCACAACCTATGAAAGACGAACCAAGAATCCAACCACACACCCTGGCTGAGCTGTTCCCGCTGTGTTTCATGACCGAAGCGGAACGACACATGTTGTCAGAACAACTCACGGTGCTAAGAGGCAAAAAAGGCAAATGTCTGGTGGAATGCGGCGATACCGACAATAGAGCCTTATACGTGCTGAGCGGAAAAATCAAACTGGAATACAATGACGGGCAAACTCAGATATACGACAGCGACGCACCTCAATGTAAAAGCCCCATTTCTTTTGCCAGCCCTCACAAAATAACCGTCACATGTTTGAGTGCCGTGGAATATTTCCGCCTGGAAAATCACATCATCGCCAATTTATTGGAACGAAAAAACGCCAGCAAATCCCAAAGCGATCAAGGTCTACAAGAACATTTACATGACAATCCGCTGTTTGCCGCCATTTATAAAGACCTTATCGACGACAATTTAGTCATTCCGACGTTGCCGAAAATAGCCGGAGGTGTGCGCAAAGCCATAGAAAACGACGTACCGGTGAGAAAAATCGAGTTATTGATCCAAGCCGACCCCGCATTGGCCACACTGCTGATCAAAACCGCTAACAGCGCCTTGTACAGAACCCGTAATACTGCGACCACCATCGAACAAGCCATCATGAGAATGGGGCTGCGTACGGTAAAAAACCTAGTGACCAGCTATTCACTAAAACATTTATTTAAAACCGATCACAAAGCCATTAAACAGCGCATGAAAGAACTATGGATTCACAGCACCGAAGTGGCGGCCGTCAGTTATGTACTCGCAAAATATTTACACCGGTTCGACTCTGAGCAGGCGCTGCTGATGGGATTACTGCACAATATCGGCATGTTGCCTGTGCTAAGTTACGCCGAACGCCACCCCGAAATTGCCAGCGATGAAGACAAACTGGATGTCACGGTCAATAGCTTGAAGGCCGAGGTGGGCGCTATCATTTTGGCCAAGTGGCAATTTTCACAAGACTTTATTACCGTGGCCAAGGAATCGGAAAACTGGCTGCGCGACAGCGCTGCGGCGGACTATGCCGACCTGGTAATTGTCGCCAAGCTGCATACCTTTATCGGCCGGGAACAGCAGAAAAAAAATCTGCCGCAATTGCACGCCGTACCGGCATTTCACAAATTAGGTCTGGACCGAGACGACCCAAATAAAGGTTTGTCCATCATCGCCGACGCAAACGAACAAATCAACGAAGTGCGCAGCTTGCTGGCCTTATAACCACTATAATTCCATCATTCCTCGCTTCACCAGCGCATTTTACAGCCAATTGCCAGAA
>JASFLF010000270.1:0-5492 GCA_050118235.1 Gammaproteobacteria bacterium
AAGTCGTCGATCAGCAAGCCCATGCGTTCTGCGCCTGAGCTAATTCGCTGTAAATAATGCTTTCCGGTTTCGTCGATGGTATCAGTGTAGTCTTCGGCCAATGCCGTACTAAAGCCGTTTATGGCGCGCAACGGTGCGCGCAAATCATGGGATACGGAATACGAGAACGCAGCCAATTCCTTGTTGATCGCTTCAAGCTCCAATGCTTTGCGTTTTAATTCTTCTTCGGCTTGTTTGGATTGCGTGATATCGATGGAATAACCGATCATTCCTATTACAGTGTTATTCTTATCGTATTGCAGGGAAAGGGAAGAGTGGGCAATAAACGGCTCGCCGTTTTTTTTCAGCATTCGGGTTTCCACTTCATGTTCTCCGTGGGCTTTAAGCGGCGCAATCACTTGGCGCGCTAGAAACTCGTGTTCCTCTTCGGGGTACACAAAAGAGATGTGCCGGCCGATGGCCTCTTCTTTGGTATAGCCAAACAAGCGTTCAGCACCGCGGTTCCAGCTGACTACCACACCTTCCAAATCAGTGGAAACCACGGAATCGTGGATTTGGTCAATAATCGTGGCCTGCTGTTCCAGCACTGCCGTGCGTTCTTCGACCAATTTCTGAAGATTATCGCGATGCTCTTTTAACTCCTGTTCAATTCGTTTGCGATCGGTAATGTCAATGAATGTCACCACCGCGCCCACGACGTTGCCCTCATGGCGTATGGGATGCGACCAGTATTCCACGGGAAAACTACTACCATCGGCACGCCAATTGACCTCATCGTCGGAATGACCGCTGGTGTTGTTTTTTAGTGCGACAAATATTGTGCATTCATCCTTGGGATAAGGCGAGCCATCGGCTCGAGTGTGGTGAGAAAGTTTATGGATCTCTTTGCCCACCAATTCATTTTCGTTATGGTATCCAAGGATTTTCACGCAGGCCGCGTTGGCAAACGTGCACACGCCGTTCATATCGATGCCGTAAATCGCCTCCTCGGTAGAATCCAGTAGCAATTGTATGTGATCTTGCTTTTCCTGGATGCTGCGGGTGCGTTCCGCGATGGCGTCAACCATTTTATTAAACGCCAATGAAGTCAAACCCACCTCGTCCCGACGCTGGACCGGTAGCAATACATCGAAATTGCCTTCGCCCACGCTTGCTGCCGCTTCGGAGAGCGCGCGCAAGTTTTTCGTCAAATAAAGGCCCAGCACAATTGTGGCAACAACGCTCAGTAAGATTTCCACTGTGGCGATGGCGATGCTGCGGTTTCGGGCGGTTTGAATGGTGTGTTGCATTAAATCCAGGGAAAAGCCGATAAATGCATGGCCCTGCAAGCGCCCCGCCAACATGATGTCCGCTTCTACATCGAAAACGCCATCATCCACCAAAGTTGGGTATTGATCGGCCACTGGCATTTTAGTGTGGCCGATTCTGCCGACACTGACAACCGGACGATTTTGCAAATCGAACACTTGAACGTAGGCGACTTCCTTGTGTTGCAATATGGTGGCGGCGTATTCTTCCAGCGAAGCATAATCCACTTCAACCATGAATGAACCTGCCGCTGAGGCAAATTGTTTTACCAGGCTGATGGCGGATTCGTTGAGCCGGTCGGTATGGGTTCGGTAAATTGTCTCAACGTTGTTCCAAACCATGATCGACAGCATAATCACCTCGATCAACGCAACGCTTGCGATCAGCCTGAAGCGCAGCGATTGAAACAATGACACCCGCACAATACTAGTCCGGCAATTTTATTTGTTTCGCGGCCCATTCCAATTGGTCGTACTCCGCGGGGCTGGTTTTGGCAAAACCGGGCCAGGACAGGTGTTTCAGCAAGGCCTTGCCGTCATCGCTTGACTTAAGGTTCAGCAAGGCGTTTTCGATGATAGTTGCATCCCGCTCAGACACCGAAGCCGAAACACTAATGGGCATATGCGGCGTGCCCGCCGTTTGCGCAATGACTCGCATATTCTCTTTGACTTCCGGTTTGGCACGATTATAAGGAGGCAACATGAGCGAGGCCGCATCGGTGACGCGTTTATAGGCGGACAATAAAGAGGCATTGTGTGTGGGCGTCGCCACCAGCGTCAAATCCTTATCGGGATCTATATTATGGGCGGCGAGGTGGGCTTTCACCAGTGCGGTACCCAGGGCCAAGGGGTCTACGGTCGATAATTTTTTGCCGCGCAAATCATCCAGGGTTTTGATGTTGCTATCCTTGCGGGCGACAATAATGGCGGGCATGGTTGGCGCATCCACGCGCACCAGCACATGGTATCCGGCTTGGCGTTGGGCAAGATAATAAAAATGGGGGGCGGTAAACAATATATCGTAGCGGCGCTCATTGGTACGGCGGACAAACTCGGGATAGTTGGCGGCGGTTTCCAGGCGAACCGGCCGGCCAAGCTGATTGGCAAGATAATCCGTCAGCGGGCCAAAACGGGCCACCAATTTCTGCGGGCTGAGAATCGGCAAGAATCCGAATATCAGCGCATTCGCAGCATGCGCTTGTGACGGGGACACTACATTAAATGCCAAGGCGAGAACAACAAATACCTTACGAATTAAAATAATCACTGAATGTCTCCTGTCTAGCATCGCCAAATGGTTGGTTTTATCGACACAACCGCCAAAAATTATTTTAGTAGTGTTTTATATTTATTGAGAATTTTCGAACAAAACTATCTTGATATGTATTGTTTTGCCGTAGACCAACTATCCCGGAGAAATTGTAGTTGAATTTTTCGTAACAAGGGGGTGAGTTAAAATAGAATGCATGCGTTATGGGGACCGAACTCAATACCGTTCTAAGTATGCTCTACGCTGTATATGATTGGAAATACCATCACTGATAACATACCGACACAAACCGGAGACAAATAAATCCAACCTATGCGAACCGACAAGGCATGCAACCGTGGCAGTGGACCGCAATCCACGAATGAACCGTAAATCTTCCTTTAGATTCTGCATAAAATAAAATCAGTCAACACCCTTATTAATAGGTCGGGGAAAATACAAAACACCGGGCCTAAAATAATAATAGCACCACAGAACAATTATGGTAGTTTGGCAGGCGGGGAAAGGCGACGTACAGGCCGGCGCAGTGGTCATTCAACCAAAAATTTCTCTTAATTTAGTAAAACAATGATTTTATCAGGTTGCTGCCAGTACTTTGCGAAATTGCTATACTGACACACTGGCAGTCCATTTATGGAATTTTTTCCTATGATGAAAAGTTCAATGTTTGTACTTGCAGTACCCAATCTGGAAGCATCTGCTAATTTCTATCGAGAAATATTGGATTTCGAGATTCACGAACTCGGAGAGTCAGGTTGGCTAATGTACGTAAAAGACGACTGCCGTATCATGGCGGGCGAAAGTCCTGATTCAATCCCTCCGGTCGAACTTGGTGATCATTCCTATTTTGGTTATTTAGTGGTTGACCACGCTGATAGGTATAACGACAAATTAAAGGCAAATAATGTTGAAATCATAAACACTATTAAAGATGAGCCTTGGAACATGAGAGAATTCCCAATCCGCACAGTGGATGGGCACCGCATCATGGTTGGTCAGAGGATCAATGAGTGATTTTCTAATGTTTGGATTTAGGTTAGCCAGTCAAGTCAGATCATGAGCATCGTCAGTTACCAATTTGTTGAGAAAATAGCTTAACCTGTCATAAGCTCGTGGCATTCCTTGTTCCTGATATTATTCAAACCGAGCGTCTCATTCTTCGTCCGTTTAACGAAAATGATTGGCGCGACCTTCATGAACTCTATGCCGATAAACTATGCACGAAATACACATTCGGGCGCGCCCTTACCGAAGGGGAAAGTTGGCGGGCCATGGCGAGTATAGTTGGACATTGGCACCTTCGGGGGTATGGTCCCTACGCCGTTGAAGAAAGAATCAGCGCAAGAGTATTGGGTGTGGTTGGCCTGTGGTATCCCAATGACTGGCCGGAGCCTGAAATAAAATGGGCATTAATCCGTCGCTACTGGGGTCGGGGTTTTGCCAGCGAAGCGGCACTCGCTGTTAGAAAAATGGCGGCTGAGTTTATTCCTGAGCTCTCTCTTATCAGTTTTATTAATTCTGACAATTTGCCCTCAATAAAATTGGCAAAGGCCATTGGAGCGATATTTGAGAAAGAAGTCGAATTCCGTGGTGGAAAATGGCACATCTATAGGCATGCCAATTGACAACGAAAACTGTTAGTACCCAATTCGTGCTAGAGATCATGACAACAACATACGGTGAAAAATTAGACCTGCAAACGTTGTCACTGAGATTATTCGGCAAGCAGAACAAGGCAAGGTCGAAGAGGATAAACCGGTCGCCGTTTATGTGCCGGAAATTTTGATCAACAGCCGTTTTGAAAACAGCAAACCCATTCCCCTACGCACCTTGTAGCCATGCCGACAAGCCGCTACGGTATTTTTGAGGGGTGATTGGCAGGTTTTGGCAGGTTGCTCACTGTCCGAATTGAGCCTACTGAACATTCCTTCAGATCTGATCCTCGGTTTCCTCGGTAGATGACTGGTGGCTACTGATGGCTAAAGGGATTTCAACAATTTCCTCGAGTTTTTCGGGACGATCAAATTTCGCGGGTACGAGCTTTGCCAACCTCGCGAAACTGTTTTTCACCCATTGGTCGTACACCCCTTGTTTGACAAACTGTATATTAACAGTATGGTAATCGATGGCTTTTTCTTCAAATGGTATAGCCTGCTCTTCCAACAACAAATCGTACTGCTCCAACTCATCGCCGCTCAGCTCTTGTGGGCGTTCAGATGTCATCAGAGCTTTGGCGAATTGCGCATAAAGATCCGCGATTTTAAACGTCGCCTCGGTTATGGTTTGCTGATTCGCATAGCTAGTGACTTTGGTTAAGCTGTCAACCGCCAGCGCCATGGCGTTTTTCTTTTTGGGCAGCGTCTGTTTAAGAGGCGCCACCAGTTCGACTGATTTAAACGCTTTAATATAGTCTTCGGCGATTGCCAATGCAGCAGTTGCGGCGAGCTGACGTACCCGCTCGCTGTTTGCTACCACATCCTCGCTGGCGGTTGAAAGGAGTTGTTGCCGCCAATACCTCGCCTGTTCAGTGGGGCCGGTTGATTGATACAGCTGCGCCAGTTTAAAACACACTTCAATGGCTTCGGTCACCGGTGTAGGATAAGTATGCACATATTGCGCGAACAACAGTTGTGCCTTATCCATATGGCCCGATTGCTCTTGCAGTTCCGCCGCCTGCCACAACGCGCCGCGGCGGATCTCCGAATCAAGGTTGCTGTCTTGAGCGACGATTTCCAATTCCGTGGCCGCTTGAATATCATTGCCGGTGCGCGCATAGGCCAGGGCGAGACTTTGCGCGGCTTTAGTTTGTAACCGGTGACCGGGATATTCACGGCGAAAACGTTGCAAAATTGGAACGGCATCGGCGTACCTTTCGCGTTTAATCAACAATACTGCGGCATCGAATTCGGCCAATG
>JASFLF010000271.1:0-5482 GCA_050118235.1 Gammaproteobacteria bacterium
GCCGGCTCCAGGCTGGGGGCAATCGAGCTACCGCCGTACGACTTGCCGACATCTTTAATCGCCATAGGATTGACGTGGGCAATCGTCACACCGTTGTTGTTCAGCCTGGCAAAGCGTAGCTAGTTGTCATCTATATACATAAATATCACACCCTAGCGAACGTCACTCCATTCAGTGGGTCATGAACGCTTTTTTGCGCGCTTACCCCCGATTATTCCACCACGCACACATTGGGATAAGTCACTCCACCGTATTACCGCTGTTCCGGCGCCGCCTCCGGGGGTTAGCATCATCTTCCTATCGGGTTTACACTGTACTGTTCCCGGTAGATAGGTGACTTGCCATGTCCACAAGGAGTGTAATACTCACCGAGCGGCGGACGCAAATACTCGAAAATCCCGTCCAATCCGGTCAATATAAAGACACCAGTGAAGTGATTCGTGATACGCTTTGTCTGCGGTAACACCGGGAACCGGCGGGAAAAGCCAAACTCCAAGCGCTGTTGCCAGGACGATCAACGGCTTTCGTAGTAGGATACTTTCGCTGGAAAAGATAGGTACGCGCTGGCGATCAAATCTCCCGACCACTTGGGACTTATGTTAAAAGCGCCAACCGTGGTAGATTTCTGTTTTGGAGAATGGTCGTTTTATGGGGAAATGATCGTTGCTTCAGGCGTCATGGGACTCATTCAGGGTGAAACACGCCAATCTGAAGCAGAGCACCAATGTTTTAATCTTCTCTTTATTTTGGAATTACGCATGTTTAAGACCTATATCACACACCGTCACTCAGTTAACACTGCCGGATCAGTCGCGCGATTTGCACTGGCCCTAACAACTATTTGGTTGTTACCGGGCTGCGAGGGGGGACATTCCGTGCAAATTCATTCAGAGTCTCCACGCACAACGATTCCCGCTGCCATTCGCGATTTTGCGTCACTGTCCAGTGAGGGCGAATTACACGCCTTGTTGACATGTGGCACGCAGGAGAAAAAAGATCTTGGCGTTATCGATCAAAATCAAAGCTACGTTAGCGGAACCTGCAATTTTGGCCCCTCCTTATCGCAAGCGGATATCACTCTGGAATTCGTGTTTGATTCAACCGTCTATGGAAAAGTTTACCCTATCGCCAGCGCGACCAAAACCTATATAAACGGCGCGAAACCCGAGATTAACTTTGTCATGGACGATTACACTTTCCAGGATAACGATGCGGATGGGCTGAGTAATTTGCAAGAACTGCAGGCCGATACGCTCACCAGCCCCGACGTTGGCGAATATACCGTGGGGGGAACAGTCTATGGACTCAGCGGCAATATCGGACTGCGCAATAACGATGACGCTAGTGATGAAGTGGTATTGTCAGGCAGCGGTGAAGACCTGCCATTCACCTTCGCAAAGCGCATCGCCGACGGCGGTGCTTACACCGTCGATGTTTCCCAGCAACCGGCCAATATGAGTTGCGTGGTGGAAGACGGGCAGGGGCAAGTCAGCGGTCATGTAAACAACATACGCGTCCAGTGCGGCTATCAGATCCAAGTGACTATAGAAGGCCTATTGGGAAGTGGCCTGACATTGCAAAACAATAATGCCGATCCCCTAAATATTGACAGCGACGGCATTTTCACCTTTTCACAACGTGCTGCGAGTGGCGATGACTATTCCATTAGTGTTTTTCAAGCCCCACAAAATCCGCAACAGGATTGTCAGCCGGTCAACGGCTCCGGGCAGGTTGCCAATAGCGATGTCAATATAAAAGTTACCTGCACAGACAATCTAAATCCCACAGTGTTAAGTACCCAACCGGCATCGGGCGCCACCGACGTCGCGCTGGACGCGTTGATTAGCGCCTCATTTAGCGAGCCCATGGCAAACAGCAGCTTGGATACGAGCAGCTTTAGTGTGCAAGGCGGCGGCTCCGTGCTGGCCGGGTCTGTTTCCTCCGATGGCAATGCGGCGAGCTTCACACCAGCCAGTGCGCTTCAAATCGCCACGTCGTATACCGCAACCTTGGCTGCGAGCATAAGCGATTTGTCGGGTAACAATTTGGGAGCGGATTACCCCTGGTCTTTCTTGACCCGGGATGGCATCTGGAGCCAGCCCTCGACCCCCCAAGTCTCCGGCACTATCAATGATTTTACCGCTGCGGTAACCGATAATGGCAACGTAGGCGTGGTCTGGAATTACTCCGACGGTAGCACCTCTTATTTGGCCGTCAGGGATTATGACTCCAACCTTGCAAACTGGTCCGACGTGCAATCCACTGCACACGCTTCTCAGGTGCGCGGTATGCATATCCGGCCCAATGGTGACGTCGTGGTGATTTCCGAAAACAGCAGCTCACAACTGACCGCGCGGCAATTTACCACGGCATGGGAGGCCAGCGAAACGGTAATCAGCGCGCGGGCCAGCAATCCCAATGGATTTACGGTTGCCAGTTACTACCCGCCGAACGTATCAGCCAATAATTTGGGTAACGTCATGGTGGTATGGAGTGAGTCCGATGTCGGCAGTACCTTTGAGATACGCAGTAACCTGTTCACCGGCAGCGGCTGGGGCCCCTATTCCACCTTTGTCACCAGCAGTATTGACGGACTGCGGCCCGAGTTGGTTCTGGATGACAGTAGTAATGCCCTGGTCATCTGGGACGCCTATAACAACGTCGGTGACGTGGCCATCTTCGCCCTGCGCTTTGATAGTATCAACGGCTGGGACAGTCAGGCCGTCCAACTGAACAGCCGGGGCGACAATCGTTCGATGTCTTTTTATCGGATTTTCATGGACGACAACGGTAACGCCCTGGCATTTTGGAGTCAAAATGGTTTCAATTCCATGTCCGCCAATTATTTTGACCGAAATTCCGGCGCCTGGCTGACGCAACAAATGGATGTAGCGCCCGATGGTGCAGTCACACTGAATGCACCGAGTGTGGCCTTTGACGCCGATGGCAATGCCTTGGCGATATGGGTGGTGCCCGGCACGGCCAATACGGTTGTCATGGCCAGCTATTTTAGCCAGTCCCAAAAGACCTGGACTTCACCTGAAACCATCAGGACACCCACCTTATCTTCCATCGATTCATTACTATTGAAATTTAATCAGAGCGGCCAAGCCATAGCGGCCTGGCGCGAACAAAACACCGGTACCTATTGGGTAAAAACCTTTAGCAATAACAGTTGGCAAGGCCAACCGGTGGAATTCACCGATGCCAACTCCGCGGGCCAAGCCGGGGCGAATATCGTGCTGGATCAAGAGGGTAACGTTATGTTGGGCTGGTTAGGGAATGATGGCAGTTTTTGGGTGCGCAGGCAGGCGCAAGGCGTGCTCGGCAACGCTGCGCTTAGCATTAGCGAGAACGCGTCACCCGCCAGCAATATCAAAATGCAAATTGACTCCAAGGGCAGAATCACCGCGATATGGCAGGCCAATGGGCAAATGTATATGAAACGCTTCGAGTAAGTACCGACGACCACAGTCGCCAGAACTCATGGAGGAATGGGTGATACGCGCATAAGAATTGAAAAAGCAGACACGAAGTGTAGCGGGCTCAAAAACAGTAATGTCTAGTTATCAACAAACCGCCATGATCTTTCCGGTATTTCACTCATAACATAATAGCTACATACCGTTGGATAAACACATCGTTATGATCCCACGAAACGGCGACTCATTACTAAGCCACAAAGGAATGGACACGCGAGCGTGGAACGGTAACTTGGGCCATGACCACGGCCAACCTGGCCGCTGCACGCAAGATCCTGGCGGAACTGACCGGTGATGTTGTCCAGGTTCATGCGGCGTTGTCCGATTTTCAAACTGTCGGGAGCGTGTTCCGCGAAGCCAGCCATGCCCAGTATTATGAACTGGTGACGGAACAGATTGCACTGCTGCGCAAACTGGAAAAACAGATCAGTCTTGCCGAGGAAACAGAGGCATAAAAGGCCATAGCCAGTTCATTCCGAAATACGAATCCATTTATAACGGGAAGCCAGGCATTGCGATCTAAATACTCTGGGACATCCATCTAATATAATGACATAAATGCCGACTGCCAAAAATAATCTGGGGCATCCATTTAATACATACTAAAAATATAGAGCGGTAGTTAAATAATTTGATCAATGATCGCCATGCAATTTGCACAACAGTGAAAAGTGGTGGAATTTGATTACTAAACGACCGATTCACGCGTAAAGCGCAAGGGATGTGTTATTGAAAGCAAAACGCGCCCCACCGGAACTGCCGAAAATTATTAAAAGATCGAGAGTAGCATTAGATGAGGTTTAATCCGGCGCAAACTGATAGAAAACCTTACAATAGGATTGTCCCCGTATCCATCGTTTTCCGAGCCGTTCTGCGTATTGTTTCAAACGAGCAATTGGTCCTTTTGCCAATCCATAGCGATGGCTGGCACTTTTAACGGCTGCCACCCAATCATCTGCGTCCATATTAAGGCGCTCAAATACAGGCACCAGGTCCTGGGGAATGGAACCGCGTTTATCTTCCCGAACTGCCCTACCCGTCCAATCTACGAGGGCTATGTAGTAATCTAAGTGAAATGGTAACGTGTTCTCCGCTCTGCTTAGTGATTCGTCGCCCCCAAAGTCCAATAGATGCGGCAACTTGCTTGCGGAAGGATCAGTAGTGTCGTCGGTTGATTGATTAAACGCTCGTATTCGTTCCTGGATGCTGGTGAAATCACTGGCTTCCGGCGTATTAACTATTTTGGCCCGAATTGGATTGAGATCTACATAGGTCATGCAAGTTAGCAAAGCACGTTCATCGAGAAGAGCTTGGGATTTATAGCGTCCGTCCGATGGACAGGAGTCCAAGTGCCGCGAGCGCATGGATGCGCAGGAGCGGCCCAGAAACGGCCTTTGCAGCCGTCTTCTTGATTTGCCAGCCCGGCAATATGTTCGTTGAGGCAGCGCACGAACCAACTTAGATCAAATAATCTATTTCGCCACTCTTCAATCACCGATGTGACAACTGTTTCTTCCGCCTTGCACAGCAGTTCCCCGCAGCGCCACCGATTAACAATTACCTCACCGTTAAACAATTTACACCAACGGTCCACCACTTCCTCATCGGACCATTGTAGAGCTTGGTCCAGGTCAATACGAACAATGGTATGGACGTGATTGGACATACAGGAGAAAGCAGCCAGTTTAATAGCGAATACATCCGTGAGTTGCTTCAACCGATCCACAATCCACTGCCGCCTATGAACGTAATTCTTTTGCGTGTAGCGATCCTCGTCGCACAGAAAAGCGCGTCGGACACAGCGGCTAACGCAATGGTAGTAAGGAGTAGACTCCAGTGAAATGAATTCCCTACGCGCGCGGGTCATCCTAACCTCCCTGTCTGAATTTCTTGACTGAACTTACCACTTGACACAGCGTTTTGACAAGGTGAATATTCACGTTTGAACGGATTTAGGTGGGTGGTCCCTGATTTCGCTGATTTCGTCCCTGATTTCGCGC
>JASFLF010000272.1:0-5476 GCA_050118235.1 Gammaproteobacteria bacterium
TTCTCGGGTTTTTAGCCGCGGGCATCAGCGGCATATGGGTGTTGATTTCCATTTACCGGGGCGGCAAGGGCACGTAAACCGAACGATTTCCGCAGCTTCTATGGACAGTAATACTCAGCCATCGGTCACAAACAACCATACATCCTGGGCCCCGTCCACCGGTGCGCCAACCGCGCTTACTTTAATTTGTCCGCAGGATACGCCCAGATGTAACAAGGTGTTCACAATGAAATTTGTCTTTTGTGGATTGGCCATGCCTACCACGTGGATCATCCGAGGAGACGGGGACTCGTCGCGCAACATTTCCGCACACCGGCGCAGAATACCCAATTCCCGGTGTGTTGCTAATACGTGTTGCTTCAGTTTCAGGCAAATACCATAAACACAGTCGCGAAAAAGCCCTTTAAATACGCCGTCCTGTTCGCTGTTGTGTTTATCTTTCATCACGTTTTCGTATGCAGTTACTGCTAACATTGTTCGATCCTCTTTAATTGGCGAGCTTTTACCAGCGATATGAGCTTATTAAAGCGTAAGAAAATGCAGGTAGGAGGGCGTAAAAATGACAAATTGTGGCATGTTTAAATATCTAAATAATCAATAGCTTGCGGATTCCGGGGGTTACCAGCATCGTCAAAAATTATTTCGCTTTCTATACATTAAAAAGCCGAATGCAATAAACAGTCCTATAAGGTAAACAACCCAAAGAACCGATTATTCCGGACAGTAAGGTCGAACAAAAAAACAGCTTAGGCAATAGCGCGGGGCATATATTGTGTGAATAACGAATGTTGTACTATCACGATTTGGCGCAATATTTATCTCGGCATTTTGCATATTTCTCAATAATTCCGTTGTCTTAGCACAATAATGCCTATTCGTTATCAGGATACCCAACAAGATGGAATCGGAACAATTCTACCAAGTCGTTAAACAACAGGACGTTTACGCAGTAGTGGACTCGAGTAAACGCACGGCAGTAACTTGCCAAAATCAACTCAATGCGCAGCATTATGCTGAACTACTCAACAAGGCATACCAGCGCGGCTATAAAGCGGGCTATAAATCGGGAAAATCATCCGCCTAAACAGGACACGCCGTAATAGTCAAAAACCGGCCAAATAGTAGTCTTCACACCCACTTATCACTAAACAATCCACCGATTTTGCCGACATAAGTAGGTGGAAAAAACGGTTTTATACCGTTTTTTTCGAGCGACCGGACTCAAATGAACTCCGGTTGTAATCACTATGGTTTTAACGGCAATCATCATGCTCAATCAAGTAAAAGTTTTTGTTGAAGATATTCAGTTGGGGATGTACATCTCCCAATTGGACCGGCCGTGGGTGGATACGCCGTTCCTGTTTCAAGGATTTTACGTCAATTCGCCGCGGGAAATTCAAGAACTGCAAAAATATTGCGAATTTGTGTACGTGGACCAGGAACAATCCCGAGTCAGCGTATCGCCGCGGCAATCAACAGCTAATACTAAACCCAGGCGCGCTGACAACGAGCAAAACGTTTTACTGGATACTCCCAGAGACTTGGGCGATTTTCGCCAGCAATTGAAAACGGCGATTAAGATACATGAAAATACCAAAATTTTTATCAGTCAGGTCATGCGTGATATCCGTTTAGGTAAAAACGTTGATGTCAAGCAGGCTAAAAAACTGGTGAGCCAATTGGCCGAAAACGTCGTCACTACTCCGACAGCGTTAGTGTGGCTTACACAATTGAAGAACAAGGATGAATACACCTCATTGCATTCGCTAAACGTTTGCATTTTGTCATTGTTTTTCGGGCGAAGCATGAACCTCACCCAAGATCAATTGCATACCCTCGGCTTAGGCGCTTTGTTGCACGATGTGGGAAAACTTAGGGTGCCTTCGGAAGTGTTGAATAAACCGGGGCGTTTAACCGCTGAAGAGTTCGGGGTTATGAAAAAACATACCGTTTTCGGCTATGACTTAATGAAAAACCAGGGCGAACTCGGCACCGAACCCTTGGACATCATTATCCAACATCACGAACGCCTCAATGGCAGCGGTTATCCCTATAATTTACAACATGGCCAAATCAGCCATTTTTCCAAATTAGTGAGCATCGTCGATGTGTACGACGCCATAACCAGCAATCGGGTTTATCATAAAGAAACCACCCCATTTAATGCGCTAAACGATATTTACAAACACCGGGAGAAGGAGTTTGACTCTCGTTTAGTGGAACAATTCATTAAATGCCTGGGCATTTACCCCATTGGCAGCCTGGTGGAACTCAACACGGGGCAAGTGGGCATTGTGGTGTTTTTCTCGGAAAAAAGCCATTTGTCACCCACGGTAATGCTCATTTTGGACGAGCACAAAACGCCTTACGATCAATACCGCTATGTCAATCTAGGCAGCCCGGCGTGGGAAAAACAAACCTTAAAACCTGAAATAAAAAAAATCGCTGATCCCGAGGAATTCGGCCTGGACTTACCGGAAATCATTTTCAAGGAATCTCTACATTTAGCTTTTGGGTGGTAGCACATGGTAAAAATTATACGCCGGGCAACGCACTGACATGGAATTTCACCACGAAGGCACGAAGGACACGAAGAAAAACCTTTTAAAATCCTTCGTGTGCTTTGTGGTGAATATGATTTCATATGCGAGCAGCCGGCTTAGCCAATGTGGTTAACTATCCACCCCACGTTTTTTTGAAGACTTCCTCGTTGTAGCCAATGGTGGCTTTCACGCCATCGGTCACAATAGGGCGTTTGATCAAGCGTCCGTTACTGGCCAGCAAATCAAGAATGTCTTTATCGCCCATGGCCGGCAATTTTTCCTTGATGTTCAGTTCGCGGTATTGCACGCCGCTGGTGTTAAACATTTTCTTCAGATCGACTTCCGCTAGCGCCGCTATTTTCTTCAGCGCACTGGCACTGGGCGGGGTTTCGGTTATATCGATAAAAGTGTATTGCGTGTCTATTCCCCCCAAATAGCTCTGTAGCGCTTTTTCCGCTTTCCGGCACGTGCCGCATTTTTTATAGCCGTAGAATTTGATCATGGATTTGCTCCCCTAAAACACAGCATACGGTTACGTTAACCGCAAAGGCGCAGAGAATAGCAAATTACTCGCATATTTCACAAACTGCCTGAGGGTGTTGCTTATTGTTCGAGGATGCGTAATGTGTATGTGCCGTAACGACCGGCGGCGGCGGGTTTGGATGGCGAGGTTTTAACCTCTAAATAGTAGGTCGCACTTTGGCCCGGTGTAAATGTGAGAGCAGAGGACAACATGGAATCGTCGTTGTGAATCCGGCAGGGATTATCATAGTTGTAACAATAAACAGTGCCCGGCCGATCGTTGTTAACCATGGTCTGGCCGTTTTGATCGACTACGGTATTTTGCATCGCATCCGTTATGCGGATATAAGTATCCGCGCCGTTACTGAGGCCCAGGGTTTCGATGAGGTAGCTTTTACCGTTTTGCGCATCGAAGGATATCAAATCCACGTCCTTGCTAGTTTGGTTGTACAGATAGTGCAGCTCGCCGGCACAGCTTTCGGAATTACATACCGCCAATTTTCGCGTATTTTCACGATTATCATCGGATTCATAATCATCGCTTTGATAATAAATCAATCGGTCTTCAAAAATAGTGTGCAGCAATGAAAGCTCTTGTTCATCGGGCGAACGTTGTTGTATCCAACCGTCCCAGAAAGACTCCAAAGTCGAAGCATACGCCGTACTGTTTGGCAAATAGCCACTGAATACGCTCCATAGCGCTTGCATACCGAATGTTTCCCGCAATCCAAGCAATACTTTAGCAACGGCCACTTCGCTGGACGAATAGACAAAACAGTCCTTGCCCCAGAGACAAAACATGCGCGAGGGATTGGCCATGTCGATGGAAATGGCCGCCGTAGAACCCACGGTGTCTATAAAATAGGTGCTGGTATTGCCGTCGTACGTGGACAAGCGTTCGGGGTTGTTCTCCTTTAACCAGCTTTTGACAGCGCCGGGAAAAAAACCGCCCAGGCCTTCACTCCAGGCCAAACGCAAGTCGCTGTCATTGTCCGTTAAATAATGCCTCCCGCCCGGGGAGTCTTGCGCCCCATAGACCGCTTCCAAATAATGGGCGTATTCGTGGTATAACACATCATCATCGTATTCATCGGTATCACCGCCGCTACTGGAGCCGCCTAATAGATAAATGCCTTTGCCCAGCGGGCAAGCGCCGCCCTTATAATTTGTTTGGCAAAAATAAGTCCCATAACGGCTGGAGCCGGCCTGCCAGTGTACGTTCAACGGCGGCAAGGGACTGGTGGACACTTCACCGACAAACAGTGAGGCATTGGTATATACATCCAGTATATTAAACGCACCGGCTATGCTGTCCTGATAACTAATATTAAAGTCCAGAGTAACTTCGCCGTCTTCTTCCACGTTCTGGCGCACGGCGTACACGGCACCGCTATAGTTGCTCACTTCAATTACGCTACCCGCCGCAGCGGCGGTCATGCTCATTACGCGGACATATAAATTCGTCCCCTGCCCCTCTAATTCGTAGGCACCCTGCTCATCGGTAATTGTGGTGTCCACAATGTTATTTCGCGCATCAACCAAGTCTACCACGGCATAACGCACTGATTTATAGTTTTTGTTTCCCGTAAAACCACTATAACTGTATTCTCGATCTTCGTACTGTACAGTGCCGCTTACCGTTGCCGATACGGTTTTTCCCGGCATGGACGAATCATCACCGCAGCCGCTTACTGCGCTCGCCAACAAACAGATCATCAATACCCAAGAGGGAAAAGTAAAAGTACTGGTCATCGCTTAAGGCCTTAGTTCGTATTCTTGTATTTTTAGCCCGCCGCGATCGACTACATGGGAATTGAGGGGCAAAACCTGTACAGCAGAGGCTTTCGCCGCTCCCGTTTGCCAGCGATAAAACGCGCTTGCCGCTAACTGGCCGGAGTTGCGGATTTTGCCATCCGCCTCCCCCGCCGAAGTGATAGAAGCAGCGGAATTGACAACCGCGGCCAGAACTTGAATCACGGTGTCATCCCTGGCGTCAGCCGCCGTATCGGTGAGGCTCGCGGTAAAGCGCAACTGCTTTTCCTGGCCTTTCAACAAAGCGCCTTGCCAGTGCAGTTCGCCGTCAACAATGGTGATCGTCTGCGGCACCGACACGGTGAGTTGCAGGTTTTCCGTATCCATGGTCACGCTCACGCGCACCACAAATTCAATGGCTTGCCCTGGTTCGGAGGATTTCGCTGGCATAATGCTGACTTGTACAGGGGAAAGCGGTTTGGCGCCGGCCACGCAACTGAAGATGCCACACAACGTGATGCATAACATTTTAATTAAAATACTTTGATAGTACTTCACCGAGCCAGTCCTTTTACCGATAAATCAGTACATTAGTAGCAGCGACAGTTGCAATAAGTAGCAACGGCATCTGCTTTCATTCGCGGCGTATTGCGATAGGT
>JASFLF010000273.1:0-5475 GCA_050118235.1 Gammaproteobacteria bacterium
TGGTTTCTAAGTTACGAGCCTAGCCCGCATATCTTACCAGGATGACGAGCCCTCGCTTGATCTTTGAATCCACAAGGAATTCTCGTCAGTCGGAAATACAGCCGGTAATCCGCTCCCTCGGACAATCCCTTATGAATCCAAATCTCGGCGCGATCATCTCGCCCCCTGGTAAGATATGCGGGCTAGTCGAATTCCTGGGACAAAAATATCCTCGCTAAAACAATAAACTGAGGTTCTGGCCTGGAACAGCCGCCACCCGTTAAAGCGCTAGTGTGGACAGGGCCCGGCCAACCAATGGCATGCCTGCTGGATCAGAACGTTGGGCGCGAGCGCCCACAGCCGCACCGTTCCTACTTCATCCAGCGTAGCTAACCACTGATCGTCGTTGCTCAGCGCGAGGGCTCGCACCGCCTGTGCCGACTCTATCCGCGCTATTTCGTTACGGCTATTTATGTCCCAGATACGCACGATGTTACTGCTTCCCACCGTAGCGGCGAGAGTGCCGTCGTTTTGCACCGCCGTCAATGTCACATCCGGATGATAGAGGGAGGCAACCGGCGTGAGTTGCCTCGCATCCACGATGGCCACACCCACGCGAGTTCCCACAACCAGGTAGCGGTCGCCGCCAGCGAAGCGTAGAAAGGCCGCCATTTGTGCGTCGAGTACAGGTTCGAAAGCGCGCATGGCAATTCGCGTGTTTGTCCTAACATTCCACACTTCCAGGCGTCGTTGGTAACCGGCCCGAGTGCTCTTTGCGGCGAGGGTAACAGCGAGTCGATCTCCGTTCCTGCTGACCGCGGCGGCCAATGCTTGCGCATCGATCGTTATCGTACGGGGCTGGAGGCTGTTGTCAGCAGCATGAATCGTGATTGTGGTGGGTTGCTCGACGGAGTTGGTTACGACTGGGATTGCGATTTGATAATCCCCGAAATGTTTCGATTCTGCTATAGTCTCTTGCCGATGCGGGGCCGAAAGCTCACCGGGAGGCGGTAGTTGCCAGGTGCTAACACCTTCGCGGATCTGTGTATAAAGGAGTGGTTCGTTTTCAGAAAAGCGCATCATCGTAATGGGCGCGTTGTCGCGCAGTGTGGCAAAAGCGCCATCGCTCATGAACCACCACACGCGAATTCTGCGCTTTACTTTGTCCACGGTGATCAGCGATTGGTTGTGCGGTCCGAACATCAGGTTTGCCACTTCGGCGTCGTGGGAGGTTCGCGCCACTTCGGTATCGCTGGCGACGTCGCGGATCACGATAGTATAGTTCCCGACTACCTTGGCAATGAGTTTACCATCGCCGCTCAGTGCGAATTGTCTTTCCTGGGCTATCGGGTAGCGGTGCATCAGTTTGCCGTTATCGGGATCATAAATTGAGATGGTCTTTTGGCCACCCACTACCAGCGCGTGCCGTTTCCATTGCAGCCACTGGACCCGTTCGGGATGTAGCCATTGGCGCACCGCTTGCTTTCCATCGAGTTGGCGGATCCTAATCCAGTACTTGCGTTCTCCGCGATCGCGCTCGACGGAAGCTAGCCGTTGTCCGTCCGCGCTGAAAGCAGAACTCAGGACGAGGTCAGAAAAATCGAGTGCCAGCTCGGCTTGGTTTGCCACGTTCCAGAGACGGATCGTTGGGCGCTCCTCTACCAGCAGATGTTCCCCGCCTCCACTTAATGCGATAGTATCCTGTCTCCCCGCTAGCTGAATATTCAGTTTGCGACTGCAGTCAGGCACAGCCCAAACCGTGATTTCCGTGGCGTCAACTTCCTTGGTTGCGTTATAGATGGCGGTCACTGCGAACTTGCCGTCATTTGCAACCGAGACCGCCAGCGTAGACTCCATCGCCGCCAACGGTCGCATGCACACCCCGGCTGTCTGCCGTTGCGTAGTGTCCCAGATCATGAGCTTTTCTCGATTGCGAAACACAACGAGGTAAGCGCCCGACGCATCGAACGCCGAAGCATTTATGCTATCACTTCCCCATTTGACGTCGATCCACTTGGGTAGGGCTGTATAGCTTTTGCGCACCGCTTGGTCGGCGGTCAGGGACGGAATTTCGAGACTGTGCAAGGTTGCAAGCGCCTGAGTTGCTGCTTGTAGACTTTTTTCCAACCGCCCACGTGCCCCTACTGTATCCACAGAGCCGTCGCGCAACACCTCCGCCGTGTTCACCAGTTTTCGTGCCCCTGCAATGGATTCCTGGCGTGCACGCTCACGATTTTGAAAGTAGGCGATGGTTCCCAATGCCACCGCAATGCTGAGTCCCACCGCGACAGCACCACCGATGATGCGCTGGCGCCGGGTAACCGTGCGCCGGCTCGCCAGTAGGTATTCTGACTGAATAGCGGTGGGCTTGGGTTCCTTGTCAGGGGACTTGGCTTGCCATTCCTCGAAGGAGTTGAGGTCACGCCCCCTAAGGGTGTAGCTCAGATCACGGTTTTCTCGTTCCCACTCAGTCGCACGCAGCAGAAGCCGCGTATGCGCCCGAATCCATTGCAGGTCCATATCAAGCGAGGCGATGAGCGTCTCACAGGCGGAGTCGAACGAATCGTTGTTCCGGGCGAAGATATAATTGATTTCGGACAGTTCACGGCGCACGCTGCCTGCCTCGACCTCGCGGTGCATGATTGGAATCAGGCGCTTGTGTTGCTTGATTGCGTGATCGAGTTCCATCCCGCATACTTGCGAAGCGAGGGAGTCGGGACTGATGATGAACACGAACGCGTCCGCCTCGTCGATGGCCGAGCGAATCTTGGCGAGCCATTTGTCGGTCGGTGGAATTCCTTCCCAATCCACCCATACTTCGCGTCCGCGTTTCTCTAGCACCTCATGCAGCCGCCGAACAAACGCGATATCTATTCTCGCATACGAGATGAAGGCTTTCCCCATATCTCCTCTACTTTCGCCGGTCTGGCGGCCGTGACAGGATCAACTGCGCTCTCAAACGACAACGCCTATCAAATCCACTGGACTGCATACACCTGCTGAATATATAAGCGACTATATAAGGGCTCAACGAAAACTTATTAATGAGAGATATTCACCTCACCATAACCTACTGTCAAGTGGTGAGGTCTCATTATAGCGTTCACGATGAATTTACACGCTCGCAGGTTAATGCACGTTTGTTTGACAGTATATTCGGCACATTCACGCAAATCTTTTTATAATCACTGTCGTTCCCACACCTGCGTTACCACTATATCGGCTTGTTTTTCCCCATTGACATAATTCAATGACGCTGAGCTCGCAATGTTTTTTGCTTAAGCGCTGGGACAATGCAATAGAGAGCGCTTATGCACAACCTTTTTATCAGGAGTGCCAATCGCGGCATCGGTTTGGAATTTACCCGTCAACACGACGAATCCGGCTGGCGGTTGTTCGTTACCTACCGCCGCCCCGCTCAGGTTGCCGTTTTACAAAAAATTGCCGCACATAAGGATAATATCAGTGTGTACCGTCTGGATGTAATACAAGTTGAAGATATGTACGCCATTACTTGTGAAATGCGCAACATCCCCATAGACTTGCTGCTCAATAACGCCGGTATCTATCCTGAACCGGATTATCTGGGTCCGAAGATAGGTGTAATTCGCTGCTTTGAAGGGTGGTTATAAAATAATGTCAAAGCGCCACTAATGGAGGCTACAAGATGAAAAGATGGTTCCGTGTGCTGATTGTTGTGCAGGCATTTGTGGCGGCCGTCGCTGTGGCAGAGCCTATCGTTCAAGAGTATCCCCTGCCCAAGGGAGACCATCCCCACGATGTGGCACCGGCGGCGGACGGTGGTGTGTGGTATACCGCGCAGCACTCGGGAGCACTCGGCTGGCTTGACCCAAAGACCGGTGACACCCGGCATATACCGTTAGGGGAGGGCTCGCGCCCCCACGGCGTAATCGTGGGGCTCGATGGCGCACCCTGGATTACCGACTCGGGGCTCAACGCCATAGTGCGTGTCGATCCTGGAACGTTTAAGGTCCGGGTGTTTGCAGCGCCTGAGGGTACGCCTTACATGAATCTCAATACGGCCTCTTTCGATTTTGATGGGGTGCTCTGGTTTACGGGGCAGGCGGGTTATTACGGCCACGTTGACGCGGCGAGCGGTACGCTCAAGGTATTCGAAGCCCCCCGTGGCAGTGGGCCATACGGCATTGCCACGGCGCCGGACGGCAGTGTGTATTATGCGTCGCTGGCCGGTTCGCACATCGCCCGCATCAATGTAAAAACAGGCCGTGCCCAGGTGATCGAGCCACCGACAAAAGACCAGGGTGCCCGGCGTGTATGGGCCGATTCCAAGGGTAATATCTGGGTGAGTGAATGGCACGCTGGCAAGCTCGCGCGCTATACGCCGGCAACGCAAGCTTGGCGCGAATGGCGGCTTCCGGGGGACGACCCTCACGCTTATGCCGTTTATGTCGATGAGCACGATATAGTGTGGGTGTCCGATTTCGGCGCCAATGCCATCGTGCGTTTTGATCCCAATACCGAACAGTTCAAAGTCATTGGCCTGCCCAGTGCCGGCGCTAAAGTGCGCCAGATCCTGGGCCGGCCCGGCGAGGTGTGGCTGCCCGAATCGGGCGTGGATAAACTGGCGGTGATTCTAACGGCAGACTAGAGTAGCTTTACGGGGGTATCCCAGACCATCTAAGGAGCAAAAACAATGACCGCAAAGGACAATATCGATCCGCAAATCCTGGATCTTTACGATCTATACTGCCATGGCCATATCGACCGGCGGGAGTTTTTCCGCCGCGCGGCGGGGCTGACCATAGGCGGTGTTTCCGCGTTGGTGGTGGCGGAGAGCCTGCTGCCACGCTACGCCGAGGCGCAGACCATCTCTTTCACCGATGAGCGCATCAAAGCGCTTTACGTGGAATACCCCTCCCCCGGCGGTACTTCCGGAACCATGCGCGGCTATCTGGTACAGCCCAAAGGCAAAGGCCCATTCCCTGCAGTGCTGGTCATCCACGAGAATCGTGGTTTGAACCCGTACATCGAAGATGTCGCCCGGCGTGTGGCGGTGGAAGGTTTCCTGGCGCTGGCTCCGGACGGGCTTTCACCCATCGGCGGTTATCCGGGCAACGATGATGACGGCCGTACCATGCAGGCGAGTCTTGACCAGGCGAAGTTGCGCCAGGACATGGTCAACAGCGCCCGTTATCTTAAGTCGCACCCGTTGTCCAACGGCAAACTGGGCGCTACCGGTTTCTGCTGGGGTGGCGGCATGGTCAACAACCTGGCCGTGATCTTGGGTAAGGACTTAAACGCCGGTGTGCCCTTTTACGGAGCCGCGCCCGCAACCGCCGAGGTGCCCAAAATCAAAGCACCGCTGTTGCTGCATTTCGCCGAAAACGATCAGCGAATCAACAGCATGTGGCCGGACTATGAGGCCGCGCTCAAAGCGAATCACGTCTCCTATAAGATGTACCAATACGAGGGCACCAATCACGGTTTTCACAATAACTCCACGCCGCGTTACAA
>JASFLF010000274.1:0-5470 GCA_050118235.1 Gammaproteobacteria bacterium
ATCGGTAGCGACCACGGAGTCGTGAATTTGGTTGAGAATATGGGCTTGATCTTTTACAGTGGCGGTGCGTTGCGCTACCAGTTCTTCCAGATTCTCGCGGTGTTGTTTTAATTCGTCCTCCGCGCGTTTGCGTTCGGTAATATCGATGAAGGTGACTACCGCGCCGACGACGGTGTTTTCGCGGCGCATGGCATGCGCCCAATATTCCACGGGAAATCTGTTGCCGTCGGCACGCTGGCAAACGCTTTTATCGGAATGTGTGGGTTGACCGGTGCGGATGGTTTGATCAACAGGGTTAGCCACCGCGCGGGCAACGTGTTCCGGATTTGTGAATTGAATGACCTCGGCTATATTTTTTCCTAACAGTTGCTCCTCCTTGTCATACCCTAAGATACCCAGACAGGCTGGATTTACGAACACACAGATCCCATCGCGGTCAACACCGTAAATGGCCTCAGCAGTGGAGTTCATCAGCAAACGTATATGTTGGCTTTGCTCGCTCAATTGTTGCTGTTTTTGAGCAACATCGCGGACCATTTGATCGAAGGTGAGCCCCAAGGCACCCAACTCGTCGCCGCCACGTACGCCGGACTGAGTGTCTAAATGTCCTTCGGCAAAACGCCGTGCCGCGCCGGTAATCCGGTCGAGTCGGCGGGTCAAGGCATAACCCACCACAATACCGACGATCAATATAATACTCATGCCAATGGCGGCGATGGCGATGCCTAAATTTCTGGCTTTAATGTTGGCTTCCACCAGAGCCTGATTGGAAAACTCTATGGCCAGTAGCCCCAGATTGCCGGCGGCAGTGACAACCGGTTGGCTGCGCCAATAGCGATCCGAGCTGTCCGTAAACGTCGGTAATGGGCCGCCTACATCGGCTACGTTACTGCTGGCCACAACGCGGTCATTGACATCCGCCAGTATCACTCGCTTTACTGTGGGTTGTTGCAGCACTTGTTGAAAATACAGTTGCACGTCCGCCAATTCTTCGATTAACAACGCCGTACTGCTTAAATCGGAAAGTAATTGCAGCATGACTTTTTCATTGTCTGCATGCAATTGCCGGGTGGCATCCAGCGAAGAAGACAAGGTTTGCCAGAGCACCATGGTCATCATCAATGCTTCCAGACTGAAGATCACCAGGGCGATACGGTATTTTAAAGAAAGTGTCGAAAGCATTGCTTATTGATAGTCCTGCCGCTTGGCGAGAAATGCATCGTAACGTGCCGCGCTGAATTCCTCAAACGGTCCGATGCGTATAGTCTGCAACAACTGTTTACCGGCTTGGGTGTTATGCCAGGAAAGCATTTCTTTGGCTAATTTTTCTCGCAGGGGGGTGGGTAAGCTTTTTTTCACCACAAACAGTGGTGAAGGAATGCTGTCGGTGGTCTGTAATAATTTAATGCCGCGCATTTCTTCCGGACTGACCAGCTTGGTAACCTCGGCCCACACCGCACAGGCGCTCACCAGTTTGCGGCGTAATTGGAATAAACACGAATCGTGTGAGCGCCGGTATTGAATTTCCAAGTCTTTACCGGCGATCAAGCCATGCTTGCGCAACTCAGCAATGGCAAGGCGGCTTACGGCGGCGCCGTGTGGCGGCATGGCCACGGAAGTGTTTTTAAGGTCCCGCAGGGATTTGATGCCGCTTTCCTCCAATACGAAAAATCCTGCTTGTATTAAACCTTTCTTTTGCACCAAGGGGACATAATCGTTGTTAAGGGCCAGCTCGTAATCGAACGGTTGTACCAGGGCTATGTCATAGGCCTGGTTTTCCAGGTTTTCAGTAAATTTCGCGAAGCTGGACGTGGTGCGGAACGTTACCGGCATATTTACGACAGCGGAAAAAGCCGAAGGCAACGGGGCCATGGTCTGCGCCAGGCGCTTGGGTGGTAGATACGGGAATACACCGAGGACCAATTGTTCTTTGGACTGGCTCTCGGTGACCGCGCGACTTCGCTCCAATTCACTGGTTGTGGATGAGTATTGACGCATGATTTCGTAATCACTGCGCTTGGTTTTTGTGAATTTGGGAAATCCCAAGTGATGCAATAGGTTTTTCCCGTGTTCGGTAGTGTGCCAAGATGTTATAAGCTGTTGCAGCTTGATACGGTCTTTTAGCGGTACACGTTCATGCGCCACAAACAATATATGGGGGATAGCTTCGGTTTCCGCCAGCACATGCACCTGGGCATTCATCCTCTCGTTGAAGATTTTCACAATAGGCGGTCCGGTGACACAGGCACTGGCGGCGGAGATTATCACCTGATGCATGCAGGCGCCGTGTGAAGGCATGTAATCGATATATATATCTTTGCCGGGAATCAGTCCCGCTTTGCGTAACGCGCGCAAGCCCAAGAGGCTGTTAGCGGCGGGCTTAGGCGGGAAAGCGATACGCTGACCACGCAAATCATCCAAATTTTTAAACGGACTGTCGTTCTTGACCACAAACACCGTAACCAGGGGTTCATCCACGCGCGCCAGTGGCTCATAGTTGTATTGCTCTACCGCCGGTAAATAGTCAAACGGTTGGATGAGGGCGATATCGTAATACTCTTCAGCGAGTTTTTCACTGAACTTCTCAAAACTGGAAGAAGTGCGCAAACGGATTTCATGGCTCAGCGCCTGGTTAAAATCCGCATTGACCGGCCCATAAGTGATAGCGGTGTCCCGCGTGGATAAATAGGGAAACACACCAAAAGAATAATACCCCGCATCTGGCTCATGGACATTGTTATCGTCACTGTTTGGTTCGCTGGCGTCAGCGGAGGCAACTGTCATGAAAAAAAAGATGCTAAATATTCTTATATACTTATCTAAATTAATAATAGTCATCGTAGCCGGTTGCTGTATGGGGGTTAAAATGTCTTGGTTCGTTGTAAACCCTACTGCATATCGAAACAAGGTGTCAGGGTCAACAGGCAATATTGGCTTGACGTTATGGCGTCAACCGCTATGTTTATAAATACTGCATTTAGCGTGTAATTTCTAACAAGCGAAACGCCGATCTGCGATGTAGCCTGCAGATGGTTGACGGCGGGTTCGTTATGGCATACGTACTTCATCGTTTCACTAAACCTTATGTTTAGGCTGGGTGTTCGCTTACGTTCGATGCAATTAATTGGCCGATTAGTGGCAGAAGTGCGGCCCACTACTATTATAGATAGCCGCAGGCCATATTACAGGCAAAATATGATCGTTATTATAATAGAAGCAATGGCGCTTTATAAAAGAAACCAGGTTTAAACCAAAATCCAACATTGCGCCCAATTACATCAATAACAAATATATGGAAAAAAGACGTGGGTTTATTGGTCGCTGTCGTTTAAAAAAGATCCGCTCACTGGCGTTATTACCGCTATTATCACTGGCTTGGTTCGGTGTATTGTTATCGCCGCTCCCGCTGAGTGCTTACCCCTTTGTGAATGGCGAGCTAACAGGCAGTCTGGATACCACTATATCTGCGGGATTGCGCTGGCGGGTTCAAGACCGTGATCCGAATTTAATCGATCGTCACAATGGTGGCAATGCGCAGAACGCCCTCAATGGTGATGATGGAGACATTAACTTTAGCAAAGGGCTGGTTTCATCGGCGGTTAAGGCGACGCACGATTTGGAAATGCTGTACCGGAACTACGGTGGATTTTTCCGGGGCAGTTATTTTTACGATTACACCTTAAGCCACAAGGACGAATTGCCGGAGGAATCGAAAGATAGGGTGGCCAGGGATGCCGAATTGCTGGACGCCTATGTGTTCGGGCATTTTTCACCCTACGAAAAAGCCCTGCAGTTGCGAATTGGTCAACAAGTGGTGAGTTGGGGGGAAGGTACTTTTATCGCCAATGGCATTAATGTGATCAATCCCATCGACGTGAGGAAATTCCGTGTACCCGGCGCCGAAGTGCGCGAAGCTTTAAAGCCAACGCCAATGTATTGGGGGTCTTTGGAATTATCGCAACAAGTAAATCTGGAGGCCTTGTATATTGTGCGTTTCGAGCACACCGAAATCGATCCGCGCGGCACTTACTTCAGCACGAATGATGTCATTACGGACGGCAGTTACAGCTTGGTGGCCGGGTTTGGTGTGGCGGATGAAGCTGGTAACATTCCCAGTATTGGCGTTACCGACGGGCGGTTTATTATGCCGCGCGCGGCGGACCAGGACGCCAAAGACGGCGGCGAATTTGGCGCGGCATTGCGCTGGTTTTCACCACTAATGAACAATACCGAATTCGGCTTTTATTATCTCAACTACCATAGCCGATTGCCGTTGGTGAATTTTATTACCGGCACAAAAGGCCAACCGCCATCCTCGGCGCGTTATTACGTAGTGTATCCGGAAGACATTCATCTCTATGGGATAAGTTTCAACTCTTTGCTACCCGCGGGCGGCACTGCTTTGCAAGGTGAGATTTCCTATCGCGACAATGTGCCATTGCAAATCGAATTCGCGGAAGTGGCCATGGCCGCGACGCATACCCCGACCACAAGTGGAGGGGTGGCTAGTCAGTTGGGCGCTTATAACGAAGGCGATGTGGTGCAAGGCTATAAACGCCTGCGATTGGGGCAAGTGCAGCTCACAGCCACCCACAGTTTTGGTACCCATAACTGGTTTAAAGCCGATCAATTGGTGTTACTGGGGGAAGTGGGTGCTACCAAGGTGTTTAACATGCCTGCCAAAGAGGAGTTGCGGTTTGAAGCGCCGGGTACAAATCTGCCGGCACGCGATGACATTGCCGTGGCCAATCAACCGATTCCACAACAACAAGGCGGTTACGCCGACGCGTTTTCCTGGGGCTACCGCCTGCTGGGCCGCTGGGGATATAACAATGTGGTGGAGGCAATCAACATGAGCATGCTGTTGGCATTTGCCCATGATGTGCAAGGCACCACCCCCGGGCCCGGGGGCAATTTTGTGGAAAACCGCAAAGCGCTGACGCTTGGCGTGGGCGGGGAGTATATGCAGTCGTGGAGCGCGGATATCGGTTATACCCGCTACTTCGGTGCAGAGGCATACAATCCCATTCATGACCGTGATTTTGTTTCCCTGGATATTAAATACGGATTTTAGCTATGTTAGCCAATTTAACGCCATCCGGCGCATCACTGGTTTTGTTGTTAGTCTTGGCCTGTGCCGGCAACACAATCGTGGCGGCCGAGTATACCGCAGATGACTTGGGTAAGGCGCTCACGCCACTGGGCGCCGAGCAAGCCGGTAATGCCGCTAAAACCATACCGCCGTGGGAAGGCGGCGTTACGACGCCGCCGGCCGGCTACAGCGTTGGCGATCACCATCCCGATCCTTATTCCGATGACGAGCTTTTATTTAACATCACTGCTGAAAATGCCAGTCAATACCAGGACCGGTTATCGCCGGGGCAGTTAGCTATGCTTAAGCAGTATCCCAGTTTCCGTATGCCGGTCTACGCTACACATCGCAGCGCTTCGGCGCCGCAGCGCATTTACG
>JASFLF010000275.1:0-5460 GCA_050118235.1 Gammaproteobacteria bacterium
ATAGCAAAATCGCTGGATGCTTTGCATGTTCCTGAGCTGGAAATCGGTATCCCGGCTATGGGAGACCAAGAGCGCGATGATATACAAGCTATCGCCAGCCTAGGTTTGAATGCCAATCTCTTAGTTTGGTGCCGTATGCGTGAAGACGATCTGAAATGTTGTTCACAACTTACAGTGGACATGGTGGATTTGTCGGTACCGGTCTCCGAGCAGCAAATTTCCAAAAAACTGGGTAAGAGCCGCGAGTGGGTTTTGAGGACGATAGAGTCCCACGTGCCGGTAGCTCTGGAAATGGGGCTTGATGTGTGTGTGGGTGGAGAAGATTCCTCCCGGGCGGATTTTGACTTTTTGTTACAAGTGGTGGAGACGGCGCAAAGAGCCGGTGCAAAACGCTTTCGGTTTGCGGACACCCTAGGCATTATGGAACCTTTTTCCGTGTTCGAAAAAATCGCCCGTTTGGTGGATTCCTTCGATATAGAAATCGAAATGCATGCCCATGATGACCTCGGTTTGGCAACGGCAAATTCATTGGCGGCAGCCCGCGCCGGCGCCACGCATATTAATACTACTGTAAACGGATTAGGTGAGCGGGCGGGTAACGCCGCACTGGAAGAAGTCGTTGTAGGGCTAAAGCAATTGTATGGAACTTCTACGGGAATCGATCTGCAAAACTTTCCCCAGGTCTCAAGGTTAGTGGAACAAGCCTCTGGTCGGGAAGTGCATTGGCAAAAAAGTATCGTAGGGCGTGGGGCGTTTACCCACGAAGCCGGTATCCATGTGGATGGATTGCTTAAGGATCCATTGAACTACCAAGCTCTCAATCCGGCAGAAGTGGGACGGGTACATGAGTTTGTATTGGGTAAACACTCGGGCACGCACGCAGTGCAGAAGGTATTTAATGATATGGGTGTTTATTTGGACAAAGCCGCGGCAAACAGAATTTTAATTGCAGTGCGCTCATTTGTAGTTAAAGTTAAAAGGCCTCCACTAATAACAGAATTGCAAGAAATTTATTTGCAGGATTGCGCCGCAGCACAATGCTAAGAGCGCCACTTAAAAAGATTGCTAAGGGGAATTCGATAATGGAAAAATCTGAAGCTAAAAATTTAGGCCTGCTCACGCTTGTAAAAGAAGACATCGATAGCGTGTTTGAACGCGATCCCGCCGCCAGAAACAAGTTGGAAGTTCTCACAACTTATCCCGGCGTACACGCGATCATTATGCATCGTATTTCCAATCGTGTGTGGAAGGCCGGCTGGCGCTATACCGCGCGTTTGATTTCATTTGCAGTCCGTGTTTGGAGCAATATCGATATTCATCCTGGTGCTACTATCGGTCGGCGCTTCTTTATTGATCATGGGGCCGGGGTAGTCATCGGGGAAACGGCGGAAATCGGCGACGATGTGACTCTGTACCATGGAGTTACTTTAGGTGGCACGTCCTGGAACAAAGGCAAGCGCCACCCCACGTTGCATAGCGGGGTAATGGTGGGTGCCGGTGCGAAAATTTTAGGCCCTATTGTGATTGGCGCTCAAGCCAGAGTCGGTGCCAATTCGGTGGTGGTCAAAGATGTTCCCAACGGCCAAACCGTCGTTGGTATTCCCGGTAAGGTGGTGCAAGTGCGTGAAGCAGGCGTGTTAAATCCCTATGGTATCGATTTGAACCATCATTTGATTCCGGATCCGGTGGGCAAAGCAATATCCTGTTTGATGGATAGAATGAGCGATCTGGAGAATCAATTGCAGTCACAGGGTAAGGTTTCAGTAAATAGTGCAGAGGATGAATGCGATTCTTGCGAGGCCGAAACCCTGTGTGAGACTGCCGATACCGTCTCGATGTCAAAGAAATACGCCTAAGTTTATTAATATTACCGCAGTTGGAGAATAAAAGTGGATCTTTTGGACTTTTCAGAAAAATCATTGTATTTCGATGAGCCATTGGCGGAACAAGCCGGTTTACTCATCGAACAAGCCGCCGCCGAATACGGCAACAGTAACGTCGAACCATTGCTGTTGCAGGCTTATAAAATTGCGCCGGAACATTTGACCGTATTAGTGGCTTTATACCGGTATTACTACTATCAACATCGTTTGGAAGACGCCTTAAACATTGCGCACCAGGCATTGGCGGTTTCGGGCCAACGTTTGGGCTTTCCACTGCAATGGTATCAACTGACTAATGCGCATATCGGGGCCGGGGCTCTCATCTCCATGGGCATGGTGCGCTTTTATTTGTTGGCACTTAAGGCAGCAGGCTATTTAAATTTACGATTACAGAAGTGGCAATCCGCCATTGATATGTTGGTGAAAGTAACCGAGCTGGATGATGTGGATCGCTTGGGAGCTTCAGCTTTATTAGAGATCGCCTACAGCGTTTACCCAGGTAAAAATCCTAAACAAGCAGTGATGTGAAAAAGTATTTAATGGGTGGCGTGCGCTGTGCGCACGTAAAACTTCGGCGGTAGAAGTTAGTTTATCGTGCGCACAACGCACACCACGGAGTGTAAAACGAGTGCATCAATATTGAGGAGAAAATGGCAATGCAAGACACAGATGATCTTACTTTGGATGAAGCACTAGAAGAACTAAGTGCCGCGGAAGACTTTTTGGACTATTTTGAAGTTCCTTACGAGCCTTCCGTGGTCCACGTAAACCGCTTGCACATATTGCAACGGTATAACGAATATCTCAGTCAATCGGAAGAATTGCTCCCGGAAGGTGATGAGGCGAAAAAAGAGGTCTATCGGCGATTGCTCGCCAGGGCGTATCAAGACTTCGTAGAATCCGATGCCTTAACGGAAAAAGTGTTTAAAGTATTTCATATGAACGAACCTCAGGAAACTTTTGTTTCTATCGACTTATTACAAAAGTAAGGTGTAAATATGCGTCCTGTATTTGACTATGGAGATGAAGTTCGCGTAATGCGCAATGTTCGCAACGACGGTACCTATCCTGGGTTGGAGATGGGTGCGCCGCTGGTGAAACGCGGTAGTGTAGGGTATGTGCAAAGCGTTGGTACCTACTTGCAGGACTATATCATTTATAGTGTTCACTTTTTACCAGAAGACGTTTTGGTCGGTTGCAAGGAGGAAGAACTCCTTCTTGCAAGCGAGCCTTGGGTGGCAAGTGAGTTTGAATTTCGCGATAAAGTGCAGGCAAAGATCAGATTGGCAATCAACGGCGAGGTGCTTGTTGAAGAAAGCGATCAAGGTGAAGTGCTAAAAGTGTTGCGGGATATGCCTAATGGTGTGCATTACCATGTTCGCTTTCCGGGGCGAACCCTACTGGTTCCAGAAAAAGCACTCTGCGCGGTTGAAGACTGAGTGCTGTTTTAGATTAATTTCAATTGTAGATTAAGAAAAGCCAGAGAGATGCCAATGAGTGTTGCAGCTTCTGCAAAACCAATGAATCAAGACGATATTTCGTATCTACTACTACGTACTGCTTTAGCACAGTATGAAAAAAGCCCAAAGCAATTGTCAGCGACAGAACTTAGCGCGCTGAAGCGGCAGGTTGCCAAGGAATATGAAATTCAAAACTTGATATTGTCTTCCGAAGAAGCGCGGGATATCTACATTCCTGAATCGGTGGTCGAGACCTCTCTCGCAGAAGTTAAAAGCAGATATACCGAAACCGAAGAATTCCTCACCGATATTGAAACCAATGGTATGACAGAGCAGGGATTTCGCGCGGCATTAGCACGGGAGCTGAAAGTGCAAGCGGTGTTGGATCGAGTAAGTTCCAAAGCTGTCTCCATCAGTGATATGGATATAATGATTTATTACCATATGCACTATGAGAGGTTTAAATTGCCTGAAACTCGTACGGCCCGCCATATTTTGATTACGATCAATTCCGACTACGAAGAAAACCAGAGACAAAACGCCTACCAGAGACTAGTCAAAATAAAGGCCCGCCTGGATAAGAAAACCAAACGGTTTGGCGAACAAGCTTTAAAACACTCTGAATGCCCTACAGCCATGAATGGTGGAATACTGGGAAGAGTTCGTCAGGGCGATCTCTATCCGGAGTTGGATGCTGTGTTGTTTTCAATGAAGCAAGGCACGATTAGCGACGTCATAGAATCGGAGTTAGGTTTTCACATTTTATATTGTGAACAAATTCATTCAGCCGGGGCGGCAATGTTAAAAGAGGCTCGACCAAAAATCCAAAAATTGTTGGAAGATAGAGCTCGCCGGATGTGTCAAAAAGCCTGGTTAAGTCAGCTAGTAAAAGGGGAAAAATAGCTTTTCGTTCGAAAACATCATTGACGATACTGAAATATTGTTCAATAAAGTTCAATAAAAGTCGTTTTATGAGAGCGTTAGAGAGTTCTTCAAAAACGCACCACAATAAAGGATCATACAATGAGTGATGTCAATAAAGCGTGTTCTTTTTGCGGAGTTGAACAAGCAACCAACTTACCGCTAATAGCAGGGCTGGATGGATACATATGTGAAGCTTGTGTGCGCTTGGCCAATCAAGTGGTAACCAGTTGGGGAAGAAAGCGATCCTTGCCCGAGCTTCAGGGGCCGTTACCGGTACCGGAATCCATAAAAGATAAACTGGATGATCATATCGTCGGCAATAATCTGGCCAAAGAAATCATGGCGGTAGCGGTTTATAATCACTATAAACGTTTTGTGGTTAACGGTAACAATGGCGACTTGAATATTTCAAACGACGGTGTGGATTTGGAAAAATCCAATATATTGCTGGTAGGCCCGACAGGCACCGGTAAGACATTAATCGCCCGCAGCTTAGCCAATATTGTCGGCGTACCGTTCGCCATTGCCGATGCCACGACACTTACCCAGGCAGGTTATGTAGGAGAAGATGTCGAAAGCATTTTAGTGCGCTTGTTAGATGTCGCCGGCGGTGATGTGGCGCGGGCCGAATGGGGCATAGTATACATCGACGAAATCGACAAGCTGGCCCGCAGTTCCGAAGGCAACACCGGCGTGCGCGATGTTTCCGGCGAAGGCGTGCAGCAAGCGTTGCTAAAAATGGTGGAAGGCACTCAAGTTAAAATACCTTCAAAAGGGCGGCGGCGCGACAGTGGGGAAGACGTCGTCATGGATACTTCGAATATTTTGTTCATAGCTGGAGGCGCTTTTTCCGGTTTGGAGAAAATTGTCGATAAACGCTTGCAACCGAAAGAGTTGGGCATAGGTTTTCACGCGACGGTAGAGAAATCTTACAAAGCCACGCCGGAGGAACTATTGGATGCCATAGAACCGGGAGATTTACGCTACTTCGGGTTGATCCCTGAATTCATTGGCCGGTTTCCCGTTATCGCATCGTTGGAGCCGTTGACGGCGGAAGTATTGGTGCAAATCCTCACCGAACCCAAAAACGCTTTGGTTAAACAATATAAAAAATTATTCAAATTTGAAAATGTGGATCTGGAATTCACCGATGGCGCGTTAAACACCATCGCGGAAAAAGCGTTGCAACGCGG
>JASFLF010000276.1:0-5442 GCA_050118235.1 Gammaproteobacteria bacterium
CCTCAAAACCGCTTTTGACTCTGAATTAATAAGCCACTATCTTTAGTGGAGTTGTCTAAAATCTGAAAGCTCATGTATACCCGTTTGAAAGACATACCGGTATTTGAATTCCGCGATACGCAAGTAAACGCCGGGCATTTTAATCACGTCCAAGTCGCGTTGAAAAAGTTAGGCGATTCCATACGTTTTCCTATTCCTAAACTCAAACACCTGGATCTTATCCTGGAAAAAGAGGCCTGGATTATTGTCGACCGGGTGCTAAACGACGTACCCATCGCGGCGTGGACTGATTTTCAAACGGAGCACCGTGATAACCTGCACCAGCCCATTCAATGCCGCCTGCGGCTCTATCACGCCAATGCGGATTTGATATTGGAACGCACCCTGGAGGCCATGGAACTGCTATTGGGCGAACAACTCGCCGAAGCGTTACCCGATACCATCGACGGCGCCTCCACGGTACTACCGTTTCACTCCAACAAATAGCCACTTCCTGGACAGTGCTCCCCCTTTAATCCAGTTTATATGGTCAAAATTGATCATATTTTGTTCAATTCATCATATTTTGGCCTTTAAAAATGAACTAATACGCCGATTAAGCAAGAGAAAACTGTGTGTTTAGATAATTTTCAATGAGTTTTCACCGGACACGATGTGGTTAAGCTTTTGCATGTATTTGCTTAAGCACATTAATGACGCAACGATACCCATATATGGCCACCGAACTTGCCGAAGAGACCGAATTCAACACGCCCTTGATCACGACATTTGCAAATTCGCAAATATCCGATTTCGTACGCCAACACATTGAGGAAAGCACGTTTTTAGAACTCGCCGCGTGCGCATTTTTCTGCGGCGCGGAAGCTCAATTTCGCAAACTCTCGAAAACTAATTGGCGCGACAGCCAGGCCAGTTTGGTGGATGTGGTGATGGATATCGGCAACATCGGTCACAGCAAAACCATTGCCTTAATTGAAACGATCGACCGCTTGGCGAAGAAATACTATTTGATCGAAAACATCGTCGAACAAGGCAAAACGGCGGCCGATCAATGGCTGAACTGCCTGGACGACGAGGAAAAGCCGTTGCAAACGCTGGTGACAAAATACCGGAACTTGTCCATGTTTGACCTGGGCATCGACGGTACCAATGCGGAATATAACGAACAACAACAAGAGCTGTATACCTCCGTGGACCACTCGGTGGGCAAATTACGCCGTCGCACCTTATTTATATTACTAATCATCACCAGCCTCGCCGTCTCTATCTCTATTTCCCTGCGTTATCTGTAACTCTGAAATTTGCCAATAAAGGCCTTATGGCCAGCCTCCTCTTGGGTGGATTTCGATTTGCGGCGAATTTGGTTATAATTGCCAACACCTTAGCGTCCATTAGACGCCAATCTCATTGTCGTTCCATATGTATTTCTCATAATTACCATGAATATTGTATTAAACGGTGAATCGCAACAAGTACCAGACAACATTACGGCCGCCCAATTGGTGGAAACCCTGGGTTTGGTCGGCAAACGGCTGGCCATGGAAGTGAATATGGAAATCGTACCGCGCAGCACCTTCCAGGAGTTTGTCATTCATCCCGATGACCGCGTGGAAATCGTACACGCCATCGGCGGCGGTTAACCGTCATCGAACGGTATACCTAATTATTCTCTTTATTTCAGGACTGACGAAAAATGACTGAAGCAATCCACGATTCCCGCAATGACACTCTCGTCATTGCCGGCAAAACCTACCGTTCCCGGCTGTTAGTGGGTACGGGCAAATACAAAGACATGGAAGAAACCCGGTTGGCCACCGAAGCCAGCGGCGCGCAAATTGTCACTGTTGCGATTCGCCGCTCCAACATCGGTCAAAATCCCAATGAACCCAATTTGCTGGAGGTGATTCCTCCGGACAAATACACCATCTTACCCAATACCGCCGGCTGTTATACCGCCGATGACGCCGTGCGCACCTGCCGGCTTGCCCGCGAATTGCTGGACGGACACAAGCTGGTGAAACTGGAAGTGTTGGGCGACGAGAAAACCTTGTTTCCCGATATCACCGCGACCTTGCAAGCAGCGGAAACGCTCGTCGCCGACGGCTTTGACGTGATGGTGTATACCTCGGATGATCCCATCATCGCCAAACGCCTGGAAGACATCGGCTGTGTGGCGGTGATGCCCTTGGCGGCGCCCATTGGCTCCGGGCTGGGCATACAAAATAAATACAATCTATTGGAAATCGTCGAACAAGCCAATGTCCCCATTTTGGTCGATGCCGGCGTCGGTACCGCCTCGGACGCCGCCGTCGCCATGGAAATGGGTTGTGACGGCGTGTTAATGAACACCGCCATCGCCGGAGCGAAAAATCCGGTGTTAATGGCCTCGGCCATGAAAAAAGCCATTGAAGCCGGACGCGAAGCGTATCTTGCCGGGCGTATTCCGAAAAAACGTTACGCCAGCGCATCGTCGCCTATTGAAGGGACGTTTTTTTAAAATCTTGATTAACCACGAAGGCACGAAGAACACGAAGCAAAAAAAGAAGTTTGATTAATTAGGCTTTTTGGTCTGTGGTCGCTTATTTTCTTTTCTTTCTTCGTGCCTTCGAGGTTAAAAATTTTTCCGGCCCATTGCACCGCATCACGACACTGTGACAGAACCTGAAATCTCACACAAACGCACCATTCGCAGTTTCGTGCGCCGCGAAGGCCGCATGACCGTCGGCCAGAAAAAAGCGTACGCGTCTCTTTGGCCACGGTTTGGATTAGATCCTCATCAAAAACTACCGACCATTCATACGCCATTTGCGCAAACGGCACCGGTTGTGCTCGAGATCGGATTTGGCATGGGCGACTCTTTGGCGCAACAAGCGGTAAACCAACCTCAATACCATTACATCGGAATTGAGGTGCATCGTCCGGGTGTGGGTCATTTGTTGTCGCTGATCGCCAAACACGAATTGAACAACATTCGTATTTATTGCGCCGATGCGGTGGAAGTACTCACGCATTGTATTCCCGATAACAGCCTGGATAGCGTGCAAATCTTTTTCCCCGATCCCTGGCCTAAAAAACGCCACCACAAACGCCGTTTGGTGCAACCGCCCATAGTCAACCTCATCGCCTCGAAGTTAAAGCCGGGTGGCACTCTGCATTTAGCCACGGATTGGGAAAACTACGCGGAGCACATGATAGAAGCGCTAGACGCCTGCCCGGAATTAATCAACACATCCAGTAATGAGCCCTTTGTACCACGGCCCGCCTCCAGGCCGCTGACCAAATTTGAATCCCGCGGCAAGCGATTGGGACACGGGGTGTGGGATTTGGTATTTCGTAAGATATCCATGTAGGGCCGTATCTGAGAGGCGCAACCGGCGTAGGGCGAAAAGCGATAGCGCCTTCCGCCGCAATGATTGTCGAAGTAACCACAGCCTACCGGCTTACCAATATTTAAAGACACAAATTTACCAGGTTGATAGTCTGGCTGTTTGGTTGTGAGTTCAGGAAATGGTGGGCTTGGCGGAAGGCGCTATCGCTTTTCCGCCCTACATTCCCGGTTCAGCCATGAATTTGTAGACGGTCTTTTGTGCCCGCGGCGCCAACGAGATATAAATCTTCTGTGGTTACACTTGTTAAAGCGTCAGCCGAAAATCCTCAACTAAAGCTCCCGGCAATAGTGCGCTGGCTTCGGAGCGCCCACCGTATGTGCCGGCATCGAAAAGGTGTTCCCGCTCCTCGGTCAAATCGATAAGATTATCCCCCAGCATATGGTATAGCGTTTCATCAAAGCGCATGACGTTAATGGGCGCCACCGGCTCGCCGTTCTCCACCCATAGGCTGGCGAAGCGAGTCATGCCGGTAATACGGCAATGGCTACGATCGGAATAGTTGCAATACCACAAATTGCTCACATAAATACCGGTATCCAGTGCGTTTAATACATCGCTTTGTTTCAGTGAGCCGGCGCCGATATGAAGTGACTGAGGTTGTTCGCTATTGGTGTTTACTATCTCCCGGTACTCTTTGGCACTGCGAGCGCCGTTTAAGGTATTTTTATACACACCGTTTTCAATCAAGGTCACTTGATCCGGTTTAATAAAGCCCGATTTGGTAAAGCGGGGCGTCAAGCCTTCAAGATGATTTTCCACCAAACTGACTTTGGCACTTAAGGTCACACCGTCACGGGCCATTTTCAACAAGGGAGTTTGCGCGGTGCGGTGGCTTTTCAAACCGAAACCGCCCCAACCCAACAAACCGGCAATTTCGTTCAAGGCAGTGGGCGACAAGAACACCCGGTAACGTCCCGGCTCGACAGTCTTGGCCGGCCTGGCCAATAAAGTCAAAGTGTGTTTGGCGTGATCGAGTTTTTGCCGCAAAGTGTCTTTATTCCACGCGAATCCGGCGTAATTTTGCTTGATGGCTTTGTCGCCTTTAAGATAAACGCTCCAATCGAAGTTGAAATTGGCATCGCTATGCCAGTTGAATTGCCCTAGCGAATTGGCGAAGCCGCTAATCATGGCGCCGCTTGACCATATACCCACCAAATCGAGGCCGGCCGCCGCAGCCACAATATCCTCTATGCATTGGGCGGCTTCCGGCAAGCGGTTTTTCGTCATATAGGTACTGTTTTGCGGTTGTATGGAATAATTCAGATAAGGATCTTCCGGTAACAACGGTAACTGCTCGCGCAATTGCTGCAAACAATATTTGGCATGTTCAAAATCGGCTTGCATTTCACCGCGAATTTGGAAGCCGGCGCTGCTTTGTTTGTTGGCATTGATCAAAGTAATTTGCAGGCTCTGCTGTTTCACACTGCCTGCCTGGCGAATTTTGTTTTGGTTGAGCCGGACAAAATCCGATTCCTCCCCATCACATCCTGTGAGCAATACCTCCTTGCTCTTAAGAAGTGCAAACAGTTTTGCGCTCAACTCGTTAAAATAGTTATGCACTTCAATCCCCTCCGAACACTTGCACGCCGTGAAAAACACAGGCCGGCGATGCATGCCCCACGTGCACCATCTGGTTGGGCTCGCCTTTACCGCAGTTGGGAGTACCCCAAAATTCAAACGTGCTGTCATCGCCCACGGCGGCCAGATTGCGCCAGAAGGTTGCGGAGATTCCGCGATAATTGGAATTTTTCACGACCCCTTGCAATTCACCGTCTTTAATGACTCGCCCCAATTCGCAGCCGAATTGAAACTTGTTGCGGCTGTCATCGATGGACCAGGACAAATTGGTGTCCATCAACACACCGTTTTCAATGCCGCCGATAAGGTCCCGCAACGAGTTTGTGCCCGGCTCCACATTGAGATTAGCCATGCGGTCTATGGGCGGGCGGCTCCAATCACTGGCGCGGGCGTTAGCCACGCCCGGCAACTGAGCCCGTGCCTGAGACACGGCGCCGCCCAAAAAGCGTTCCAGAATGCCGTTGCGGATGATGTA
>JASFLF010000277.1:0-5430 GCA_050118235.1 Gammaproteobacteria bacterium
GGATTCAAAAAATCACCAATATACCGCCTATGCCCAGCATGGCGCAAAAAATTATCCAGCTGAATTCCAATCCTTACGCCCACGCGGAAGACCTGGCCAAGCTGATTGAAAAAGACCCCAGCCTGTCGGCTCAAATCATCCGCTATGCGCAATCATCTATTTACGGCTATCAAGGCACCATCGCGTCCGTGCGCCAGGCCATTTCCCGTGTATTAGGCTACGACCTGGTAATGAATATCGCCTTAGGTATTGCCGCGACCCGGCCGTTTAAATCCGCCCCCCAAGGCCCGTTCGGCTTACAAGCCCATTGGCGCCACGCCACTTATAACGCTACGTTGTCACAGGGATTATGTAACGCCATTCCGGCCAAACAGCGCCCCCGCCCCGGCACGGCGTATTTGTGCGGATTGCTGCATAATTTCGGTTTTTTGGTACTGGGATATATATTTCCCAATGAATTCGTCAACCTTAATAACATAATCGCCGAGGATCCCAATACCCCGGTGATTGAGCATGAAGAGCGTTTACTGGGTACCAACCATGCAGAGTTGGGTAGTTGGTTGATGGAAGCCTGGAACATGCCCGAAGAGGTTCATGTCACCATTTCCCAACACCACAATTTCAATTATTCCGGTCCGCACGCCGAATACCCCCGCCTGGTTAACATTGCCAATCAATTGCTAAAACGTCATGATATTGGCGATGCCGTGAGTGACGATTTGCCGGCGGAACTATTGGAAAAAGCCGGTCTTAGCGATGCCCAGGCTGTCTCCATTTTGGAAAAAACCTTTGAAGGACGCGAAGATTTGGAGACTATGGCGCGGCAACTCGCCGCCTAAAGGGAATAATTTGTCGGTGACGATAAACCGCCCCGTCACAAAAATACCAAATACAAGTGCATTCATAGTTTATTGCAGTATTTTCACTTCAAGCTAACATATCTGGCCTATACTTTGCGTAAAAGACAACACCGTTGTCACTGATTGCCAATCCATCCAAACCGTATATCAAGCCACACATGAGCGAAATACTGGCTGAAGAGCATCAAAAACTAAAACAGCAATTCGATACCGTCATTAGTCAGGCGCGGGAAAACGAACAAAAGATGCAACGTTTTCAAGCGCAAGAATTGCGTTTGATCGGCACTCGATCCTTGGCCGCGCTGATTCAAAACATTCTATACAACTATCGCACAGCGTTTTCTCTGGATGCCGTATCCCTGGTGTTAGTCGACCCGCAATACGAAATACACCGCATACTCGAAGAGGAAGGCACCCGGCTTGCGGAATTGTCCAATTTAATTTTCCTTAGCGAGCGCCGCTTGCTAAACGAATTATACGCAGGCACCTTAGCACCAAAACTGGGGGCATTTAATGCGCAAGCACACAGTGCCTTATTCGCCAAATCCATACCGAAACTACGCAGCGTGGCTTTGTTACCGCTGGTGCGCTACGGTGATTTAATCGGCAGCCTGAACTTAGGCAGTATTAATGAACAACGCTTTACGCAAGCCTCGGCCACGGATTTCCTGGAGCGGTTGTCCACTATAGTGGCGATCTGCATAGAAAACACCACCAATCACGAACGGCTAAAGCGGGTAGGATTAACCGACAGCTTAACAGGCGTGAACAACCGCCGTTTTTTCGATCAACGCATCGGCGAAGAAATCGCCCGCGCCTTGCGCACCAGGGAACCGTTGTCCTGCTTAATCATGGACATCGACCATTTCAAACAAATCAACGACCGGTACGGTCACCAGGCCGGCGACCAAATCCTACGCCAAACCGCCGCCTTGATTCGCGACCAGTTACGCAACAGCGATGTGCTCGCCCGTTATGGCGGGGAAGAATTCGCGGCGGTATTGCCGAACACCAGTGCCCGCAGCGCGTCTGAAATCGCCGAACGGATACGCGAAAACATTGCCCAGTACGGTTTTACCCTCAAGGAATCCCCTCAAACTCTGCCCATAGCGCTAACTTTATCTATAGGGATTGCAGTGATGGGAACAGATACGATTCCCACAGATATCGAACCCTTGATGGCAACGTTAATCAAAAAAGCCGATTCCGCCTTATATGAGGCGAAAAATTGCGGCCGAAATTGTGTGGTGGTAGCCAAAGGCTCGATATCGGAAGCGGTTACATAAGGTTAATTTCAACAAAAAACAAAAATTTTGTTGAAATTTATCGCCAACACCTTATATTGAACGGAACGACCTGCCAATATTTTCATATACCCGCAGTGAATGGGAAAAAAAACCAAAAAAGAAGGCAAACCATTGCTAACCAATAGCGAACCACAAACGCATACATGACATAAGGCGACGAACCTGGGATTAAACAATAAAACCAACCCGCGTGCTGCCATCAATCGTATAAATTTTGTCCGACAGCCCGCTTTACTTTGGCATTCATTGGCAAAAAGTTCGGCAATAAACAGAAAACCAAAGCGAATTCTTATCAATAGACTTGAAATCACAGCCTGATTGGGCTGAAATGTGTTAGGGTTAAAAAATTATCAATTTTCATTGGAGGTAACACACGTGAGTGATAAAATCATTCACCTTACTGATGACACTTTTGAAACCGAAGTTGTCAATTCAGATGGGCCAGTTCTCGTAGACTATTGGGCTGATTGGTGCGGTCCTTGCAAGATGATTGCGCCAATTTTGGATGAAATCGCTGACGAATACGCCGATCGCGTAAAAATCGCCAAGCTTAATATTGATGAAAACCCGGCGACGCCACCCAAATACGGAATTCGTGGTATTCCCACGTTGATGTTATTTAAAGGAGGCAATGTGGAAGCCACAAAAGTAGGCGCGGTTTCAAAATCTCAACTGACTGCCTTTTTGGATAGCAATATTTAACGACACGAAGCAAATTCATCTGTGGTGGCGTAAAATTACTGTTACAGGCTTTACGTCATCACAATAACGTGTTAGCGTAACCGGATATATTGAGTTTAAAAAATCGGTAATCGCCGATATCCGGCAATCCTCCAGAACACTTAACAAACTAACAACTAAAACTCAGCTCTTTCGGCTGTGCTATATCTGCGCTGCCCTTTTAGTAAACCTTAATTATTATCAACCCACCAGAAAGTGTAACAACAACATGAACCTTAATGAACTTAAGCAAAAAACCGCAACCGAGCTTAATGACTTGGCTCGTGATAACGGCATTGAAGGCGCCTCCCGTTCCCGCAAACAAGACATCATCTTCGCACTGTTAAAAGCCCACGCCAAAAGCGGGGAAGACATCTACGGAGGCGGTGTTTTGGAAATCCTCCAAGACGGTTTCGGCTTCCTGCGATCCGCCGATAGCTCCTACTTAGCCGGCCCCGACGATATCTATGTATCACCCAGTCAGATACGCCGCTTTAGTTTGCGTACCGGCGATACGGTGGCGGGAAAGATTCGTCCGCCCAAAGACGGCGAGCGTTATTTTGCATTATTAAAGGTCAATGAAATCAACTATGAGGCGCCAGAACACGCCAAAACCAAGCTGCCGTTCGAAAGCTTAACACCCTTATTCGCCAACGAACGTCTGCACATGGAACGGGGCAATGGCAGCGCCGAGGATTTAACCGCAAGAGTCATCGATTTATGCTCGCCCATCGGTAAGGGCCAACGTGGACTAATTGTGTCGCCGCCCAAATCCGGCAAGACCATGATGCTGCAACACATTGCGCAGTCCATCACTTCAAACCACCCCGAATGTTACTTAATCGTGCTGTTAATTGATGAACGCCCAGAGGAAGTCACCGAAATGGCCCGCTCGGTGCGCGGCGAAGTGGTTTCCAGCACCTTCGATGAGCCTGCCAGTCGCCATGTGCAAGTGGCGGAAATGGTCATTGAAAAGGCCAAGCGTTTGGTGGAACACAAAAAAGATGTGGTGATTCTGTTGGACTCCATCACCCGTCTGGCACGGGCCTACAACACAGTGGTACCCTCCTCCGGCAAAGTACTCACCGGTGGCGTGGACGCCAATGCGCTGCAAAGACCGAAGCGCTTTTTCGGCGCGGCCCGTAACATCGAAGAAGGTGGCAGCCTCACCATCATCGCCACCGCCTTGGTGGACACCGGTTCACGCATGGACGATGTGATTTTCGAGGAATTCAAAGGTACGGGCAACATGGAAGTGCACTTGGACCGCAAGATTTCCGAAAAACGCATTTACCCTTCGATCAACATCAACCGTTCCGGCACTCGCCGTGAAGAACTCATCACCGATCCGGAAGAGCTGCAAATGATGTGGATTTTGCGCAAAATCATTCACTCCATGGAAGAAGTGGCGGCTATTGAGTTCTTATTGGATAAGCTAAAAGAAACCAAAACCAATGACGACTTTTTTAATTCCATGAAGAAATAACCGCTGTCATTCTTGGCAATCCAAGCGTTACGGATACACAAACCACAATTTCAGTTCATGTTATTCCATAGCCCTGGCTTGCATTTCCGCCTTCCCGTCCGAGCCCTATCAGATCGGCGCATAGACACCCTCGCAACGAAGCATGGTGAGAAGTGCTAGCTAAGTGTAAATACCCGCGGAGTATTTGGAGTCTTGTTTTACTCCTTGCCACCTTAGTGGGTTTGAGCGCGTGCAGCGGTGAACGCCTGACCGAACTTATGAAAGCGTCCCGTGACGGTAACATAGAAGCAGTCAAACGCGCCATCGATGCGGGCGCCGACGTGGATTACCGTACCGAAAAAGGTAAAACAGCATTAATGATCGCCGCATCCAACGGGCACACCGACACAGTCAAATTATTACTGGACTATGGCGCGCAATTAGACCAACAAGATAATTTCGGCACCACAGCCATCATTGTGGCGGCAACGGCGGCCAAAACCGAAACCGCTGAATTCCTGGCTCAACAAGGTGCGGACCCTACCCACAAGGACAGCAGCGGTGGATCGGCGTTGAGTAATGCCACTTTTTTTGGTCACGCCGACACAGTCAAAGCGCTATTGAAGTACGCCAACAATCTGCAGCAAAATGACGCCGAAGAACTTATGATGATTGCCAGCGGCTTGGGACACATCGAGGTGGTCAAGGTGCTGCTTAAACATGGCGTTAGCCCCAATGCGCGCGGCATCAAGCAACGCACAGCCATTATGGCCGCGGCCGCGTTTGACAAAAAGGAAGTGGCCAAATTGCTATTGGACAGTGGCGCCGATGCGGCCCTTAGAGATGATGACGGTTTTAACGCCTTCGACATCGCCAAGGAAAACGATAACGAAGAAGTGTTTAAATTGTTAAACGATTTTTACAAAGATAAAACGAAAATCCATCGCAGCGGCGCGGATAAAAAATAACCTCAACATCCCCAACGACCTTTCGATTTAGCCGCACCCGTGTATGTTTTTATCACCATCGAACCCGATATGATAGAACCCAGTTATTACGCTCATTTACTTTACAAATT
>JASFLF010000278.1:0-5406 GCA_050118235.1 Gammaproteobacteria bacterium
TTTTACTAGATCATTAGTAACTCCCGTGTACAGCACTTTGTTATTCCAATTTGTCAGTATATAAACATAGTAATATCTATCTAGTGGCATCTTAGGGGCCCTTTTTATTTGATCTTGTATCTAGATACGTAGTCAATCGGCTGTTGTGTCATCCTGAGAATCTGGTTACGAAGGATCTTAAAGCACTGCCATGCCCACCTTTTTTAGATTCTTCACTGGCGTTCAGAATGACACCGCCAGCGCCGCGTCATCCTGAGTGCTTTTTACGAAGGATCTTAAAATTCGGCCTACCCACCTTTTTAAGATTCTTCACTGACGTTCAGAATGACACCACCACCACCGTGTCATCCTGAGTGTTTTTTTACGAAGGATCTTAAAACTCGGCCTACCCACCTTTTTTAAGATTCTTCACTGGCGTTCAGAATGACACCACCACCGTGTCATCCTGAGTGTTTTTTACGAAGGATCTTAAAATTCGGCCTACCCACCCTTTTAAGATTCTTCACTGGCGTTCAGAATGACACTTTTTCGGAACTTCCTTTACTATTTCCCGCCAGGCTGAGGCATAGGCTCGGGCTCCACACCAAAGATGTCAGACAACGCCAAACTAAGTTGCGAAAAGCGGCTTAACTCAATACTGTCTCCCAAACCAAACACATCCGTTCGGCCATAACTCCCGTTTTCGAGTGAATAACGATGAATGACATGATCAACAGGATGTACCAGCCAATATTTCTTTACGCCTGCTCGTTCATACAAATCCCACTTAATCCCTTCGTCATTTCTTAGCGGTTAAGGTCTTAAGGGGGTCCCCCTTCCTCCGTGTGTACTATATAGCGCGAGTATTCCTAAATATTGTGGCTTTATCATTTTTACAGATAACTAACGGAAAAAAACTAAAATATCCCGTTAATATTACGTATAAATAATCGGTACTATTTAACACCATTCCGCAACCAACCTTGTTAACATCCCCCCGCTTAATACGTGTGTAAGCACGGTGCGTTTGGTGCACCTGAATGTGAAGAGAGCGAGACCTAGTAATATTAGTTAATTAAATGCAAGGCTTTGGGTTACTGACTCAGACAGGCTAATATGCAACCAGGTCAATATTGCCTGGTCACTATTAACGCATTGACACATTAACACAAAATCTTTGCATAAAGTGCATAATACGATATGCTTCGGGCATGGCGCATTATGGTGAACATGCCTGGCACTTTTCCCCACAGTACAACACTATTACAGCTCAACGATAAGCGGCGCGGTTCTATAGGTCTGTAAGTGATGCTAAGGTGACTACGGAAAAGTGTTTGTTGGAAAAATCAAGGAAATCTGCAATTTTTAGAAGTTTTTTACTTAATTTCGGGGAGATTAATCAATGAAACATGCGATGTACCTATGTTTATGCATCCTGTTTATCCAATCAAATGCTTTTGCAGGCGGTTCTCTGGGACATTTAGGCAGCTTTGAAAAATGGTCCAAAGTGGAGATTACACTTACCGGCCCGGATTCCGACGGCAATGCCGGGGCTAATCCCAATCCGTTTCTGATTGAAGTGGGTGTCACTTTTACACATAACAGCGAAACCTATATAGTGCCGGCTTTTTTTAACGGCGACGACAATGGCAATCAGGTGGGCAATGTTTGGAAGGTCCGCTTTTCTCCGAATCAAACAGGCGACTGGACATTTTCAACGCAGTCAGACGATGCTCAATTGAATGGCTATACCGGCACTTTTACGGTAATCGATCCGCCTGCCGGTGCGCCAGATTTTTATAAATATGGATGGTTAAAGGCTACCAATACCCATTATTTAAAATTTGCAGAAGGTCCCTATTTTCTTAAAGGTGGTGCAGACGATCCTGAGGATTTTTTATCCACTACAACCAATAATGTGGAAGGATTTTGCAACCCCTGTTGGCCCGATGCTTGGCTTACCTGGAGCGGTAAAAGGGCTGCAGTGGACTATCTGGCGTCCAAAGAAGTCAATTCCATGTATATCATGACCTATAATCTGGGACCTTTAGCCGACGGTAAGAATGTCTTTCCCTGGGTTTCCAAAACCGATATAACCTATTTTGATGTAGCAAAACTTAAAGAATGGGAAGATCTTTTCACCTATATGCAAGAAAGAAATATTGTGTTGCATATAGTTTTAGAGGACGATTCCGACAATAAAAACTTTGACCATGCCCTTTATTATAGGGAACTAATCGCCCGGTTCGGGCATTTTAATGCACTTACCTGGAATATGAGCGAAGAATACAATGAAAATTATACTTCCACTGAAATCAAAAACTTTGCTCAAATTATTACCGATCTCGATGCGTATGGCCATCCCATCGGTGTGCATAATCAAGCGCAATTAACGCATTTGGATCCGTTTTTAGCAGACGATCGTTTCGATTATCTAAGCATACAGACTGCGCTTGAAACACAAAACGGCAATGCGGTCACCTATTTTAATAAAACCTTAAGCAGGCCCATGGCGCTTTGGTTTGACGAGACCGGAAAAATATCAAGTTCGGACCGGACTTTAAGCCGTAATATCGTATGGTCTGTTTATATGGGCGGCGCCCAGTTCGAACTTCATACATGGAACGCAGGTACAGGTGTGGCCGACGGTTTTGCAGCCTGGGGCGGCCACTGGGATGATATGCGTCTGGCCAGGCAGTTTATGGAAACCCTCCCTTTTTGGGAAATGGCGCCGGCAAACAATCTGCTGAGTCCTACTGCCGGTAATTATGGTTTTGCCAAACCGGGCCAGATTTATGCGGGCTATCTGCAAAACGGTGGACCGGTTTCTTTGGATCTAAGCGCTTATACCGGTCAATTTGAGCTTCAGTGGTATAACACGACAACGGGCACTTATTCATCAATTACACAAATAGCAGGCGGCTCAGTAGTTAATCTGGGTTCCTCACCATATCCGGGCGATGCCGCTTTTATGGTCCGATATGTGGGTACGGCAGATCCGGTGGCGGTGATTGCTTCGCCTCAGGACAACGACAAATTCGCAACCAATGTTGCCATATCGTTTAGTGCTGCAGGTTCCCACGATCCGGATGGTGGATCTATTCTGGCTTATTCGTGGAATTTTGGCGATGGCGAGACATCCATGGCCGCCAATCCATCGCATGCTTATAGCAACGAAGGAATTGTTACTGTCAACCTGAGCGTGCAGGATGACGAAGGTGTTTGGTCTCCCGATACTACAATTTCGTTAAATATATCCAACCAGAACGATGCACCCAATGCGCCAGACGATTTGGTGCAAACAATTCAAGAAACCTCTGTGGCTGTTACTTTGAATATGACAGACCCGGACGGTCCGGGCCCATATGTGTATGAAGTGCTATCCAACCCGGCGAATGGGCAATTGTCGGGTACTGCCCCGGATCTAGTTTACACACCCAATTCTGCATTTATCGGTCAGGACAGCTTTACCTGGAAGGTCAATGACGGCCTTGCCGATTCGCGAACAGCTACTTTTGTTATTCAGGTTAATGCCAATCAGCCGCCGGTGGCGCAGTCTTTTTCCTTGTCCATGTTTAAGAATACAACGCTGGATATTTCGCTGGCGACCCGTTTCGATGATCCGGACGATGGCCCGGGTCCTTATACCTTTTCCATCGCCCAGGACCCTGCTCATGGCACACTCGTTCAGGTAAGTAACGACTTGAGCTATACGCCGGATCCCGACTATTCCGGGAAAGATTATATTATGTGGCAGGTCCATGACGGCATAGACATTTCAAATGCCGGTACCATTGAAATTAGTGTCAACACACAGATAACGGTGACACCTGATGTAACCGGTTCTCCCAATCCTTACACGCTTGGAACCGCTGCAATCGGACAACGCTTTTATACCGACAGGGGTTACACAATTTCCACTTTACCGCAGGCGCTGACAGATACGATTTTAATAAAAACCCCCAACGACGACAAAAACCTGACCTTACCTTTGGTGTTTACTGTCGATGTCAATGTTCCGGTAACGGTTTATGTAGCTGTGGACAGCCGAGGTGATGCGGGTATGGACTGGCTGGCCTCTTATACAAATTCGGGACTTACCATTGAATCAGTCATCTATGGTGTTACCTATAGCTATAATGTTTATCGAAAGAGTATTGGCGCGGGCGTTGAACCGTTTGGCGGCAATAAAAACGGCGGCAATATCGCAGCCAAAGCCAATTACTTTGTACTAATAGCCGAACCCGACGTTACACCGCCTTCGGATGTTGTCAACCTTAAGGCTTCTCCCTCGGGTACGGATATTACACTTTCGTGGGACGCTGCCACGGACCTGGAAAGTGGCATTAAAGGCTATGATATTTACCGTGGCCTGACCGCTGATTCTATAAAGTACTTAACCACAGTGGGTAATGTGGAAAGCTATCCCGATTCTACGGGCACCGCCTACACCGAGTTTTTCTACCAGGTTAAAGCGCTAAACAATGCAGGCCTCGAAAGCCAGAATTTCAGCAACATTGCCTCTGCCCTAACCGGTGAACTTACTATCCCATTTGAAATGTCCAACTTACATCGGGTTAGTACAAGTAGTCCCTATGCCATTGATGTGTTGACCGTTGGCGGCAAATTTTATACGGATCGACCCTACATAATAGAAGCAGTGCCACCTGAATTGAACAATCAGATAATGATCAAAACAGCTAATAACGATAAGAGTCTTACTGCGCCAGAGGTGGTTACGGTTGATGTTAATATGCCGGCAACTATTTATGTTGCAGTTGACAGCCGAGGTGACGCAAGTATGGATTGGCTGGCCTCCTATACAAATTCTGGTCTGACCATTAAAACAGATGTCCTTGTTTATAATGTTTATAAAAAGAGTGTTGCAGCTGGTACCGTCTCTTTTGGGGGTAACAAAAATGGCGGTAATGACGAAGCCAAGGCCAATTACTTTGTTATTGCGGCTCCTTTTCCTTAAGAGTAGAGCGGCTCGATTCGAGGGATATTTTTATGGATGCACTGACGTGCTTTGACATTTTGCCTGGCAGAATCAAGTAGTGAATGGTCCATAACTACGATAAATTGATAGCCAGCCGAGGCCAAGTGTTGTAATAACGACTATGACCCAAAAAGAATCAAGGGATCAAGACTAGTAATACACAAAGAATTATGGGGTCAAGTAACCCACCCTCACTAACGCTAAATCGCTTAAAAAATTATTAATTAGTGTCATCCGCGAACTAAACAGGTAAATAATCGAGACCCAGCGGGTCTCGATATCAATTTTTAAGATTCTTCACTGGCGCTCAGAATGACACCACCAGCGCCGTGTCATCCTGAGTGTTTTTTACGAAGGATCTTAAAATTCGGCCTACCAACTTTTTAAGATTCTTCACTGGCGTTCAGAATGACACCGCCAGCGCCGCG
>JASFLF010000279.1:0-5400 GCA_050118235.1 Gammaproteobacteria bacterium
GCCACAAAGTCCAATCAACGCATTGATGCCAATCAAGAGTTTATCGGACAAGGGTTGTCCAATATCGCGGGCAGCTTCTTTTCAAGTTATGCCGGCTCAGGCTCCTTTACCCGCTCCGGGATTAACTATGAGGCCGGCGCGAAGACACCAGTATCGGCCATTTTTGCCGCGCTATCGCTGATGTTGATCGTGCTGCTAATTGCACCGTTGACCGCTTATTTGCCGGTTGCCGCCATGGGCGGGGTAATCTTATTGGTGGCGTATAATTTGATCGATTTTCATCATATCACTCATACACTGTCGTTCAGCAAATCCGAATCCAGCATTCTGATCACGACGTTTTTGGCCACATTGTTCCTGGAACTGGAGTTTGCCATCTACCTCGGCGTGTTGCTTTCGTTGGTTTTATTTTTAGCAAAAACAACCACCCCGGAGATCCCTACGCTCGCGCTGGATGGTGAACCCGGCGATCATAAGCGAAAACTGATCAATATAAACAAAAAGCCCTTAAAACAATGCCCGCAATTGAAAATCATCCGGGTCGATATGTCGATTTATTTCGGCTCCATTAATCATATTCAGAACCGGATTGCCAAGATTGTGGACAATGAAAGGATATATCATATTTTGATTGTAGCCAGTAGGGTCAACTTTATTGACCTTTCCGGTGCGGAAGCGTTGACGGCGGAAAATGCCCGCCTAAAACAATACGGTGGTGGCTTGTATTTTGTGGGCGTGAAATCTTCAGTGTATGAATTTGCCGCAAAATCCAGTTTCATCAAAAACATCGGTGCCGATCACTTTTTTGACTCTAAAGAAGAAGCCGTACGCAAAATTTTCCGGCGATTGGATAAAGATATTTGTGCAACCTGCAATGCTTTGGTGTTTCGAGAATGTGACTAGTGAACTGTATAGTAATTGAATACTGAATACGCCCCGTCAGTGGGGCATCCAGGTCGAGAAGCAACACTGTTGCTTCATTCTTCTTGCAGATAACCCCTTGCTTTGTTAGGCAATCCAAGATGGGATGCAGTGCCAACTCCCACTTGAATACCGAGGTCTAGCCGTAGCGTGTCAAGCGAGCGCACCAACAGTAGGCGCTTTAGGCGACTACACAGATGGCCGCTTATCGCCTTGCCCTTCGGGAACCCCGCAAAACGGCCAATGCTTCGTCGCCTAATGCACCTGCTTTTGGTGCCTTGACCATTTTGCGGGGCTCTGAAATGGCCGTTTTGTATGAGACAGCACACTGGTTACAAAACCCGAACCCGGGGCTCTCTTGGCAATACTGCAAAAACACCCATAAATTCAACAAGTAATACCATCAAGCATTCAATGGGCTGATATTTGCAGGATTGTTAAAAAAATATTGCATTAAACCTGCGGATTATTTTAATATTAAATGCAAACGATTCTCATTTAGATTTAGGAAAACTGTTTTATGCCAAACCAGACTCGCACCCCAAATACTCAATCTCGCAGGCATGCTTGTTATGGGCTCATGGTTGCCCTAATGATTGTAATAATGGCGTACTCCCAAATGGCCGCCGCCGGCATCAACTCCCCGGAAGCTCAACACACTGCCCAAAAGATGTTGCATGTATTAGATTACGTTGCCGTGGATTATGGCAACGTGGTTGAAAACGGTGTCATCGTCAATGAAAATGAATACCGGGAGCAAGTGGAATTTACCCGACGTCTCATCGAAGAAGCCAACAGACTGCCCGAATCCAAGGACCAATCCTCGTTACGGGAAAATGCCGACCAGTTGCTCCAGGCCATCCAAAAACGGGCGGCTGGCGATAAAGTTGCAGCACTGTGCAATGCCATGAGTTTACGATTGATTGAAATCTACAACGTGGCGGTTGTCCCCCGCTCCGCACCAACTCTCGATGGTGTTGCAAGTTTATTTCAGGAAAATTGCTCGGCGTGCCATGGAGCGCAAGGTTATGGCGATGGCCCTCGAGCGGCCGGGCTGCAACCGGCACCGGCGAATTTTCATGATCGCAGCCGGCAGCAGCATCGCAGTGTGTTTTCCTTATATAACACCATCAGTTTGGGCGTTACCGGCACAGCCATGCCGGCCTTCGACAACCTGAGCAATGAACAGCGTTGGCAGCTGGCATTTTTTGTCAGTAACTTTTTTGCCACCGATGCCGAACGCGCCAAAGGCGAAGCTTTTTTAACTGAAACGAAACTCCACCCGGCTATTAATAACTTAAGACAACTCACCCAAACCACTCCGGCACAAATAGCCGCCGAATTCGGGGAAGATGCGGTGGCGGAGTTGGCCTATTTGCGTGCCAATCCGGCTGAATTGCAATCCCATACGATAAAACCATTAACAGTAGCGCGAGACAATCTAAGCGCCAGCGTGGCAGCGTATCAAAATGGCGATGTTCAATCGGCTTACGATCTTGCCGTGGCGGCATATTTGGAAGGTTTTGAACTGGTGGAAACGCCGCTGAACTCCACAGCCCCTGAGCTACGTCAACAAATTGAGAAAACCATGTTGCAATACCGGAAAATGATTAAAAACGATGCCACTATCGAAGCTGTGCAACAGGTTTCCGGCAACTTGCAAGAATTGTTATCCAGCGCGGAACAAAACCTGCACGTTAGCAAGGTATCATCCACCGTTAATTATTTAAGTGCGTTGTTGATCTTATTGCGTGAAGGTATTGAAGCGATCTTAATCCTGGCCGCCATCTCTGCGGTATTGATAAAGACCGGCCGTAGTGACATGTTGCGCTATTTACACTTCGGATGGATTGCAGCACTGGTACTCGGCGGCATTACCTGGTATGTAGCAGACACGTTTATTAATATCAGCGGCGCCAACCGGGAAATGAGCGAAGGAATCACGGCGTTAATTGCCGCTGCCATGCTAATTTACGTGGGCTTTTGGTTACACAAACAAACCTATGCCGTAAAGTGGCAGCATTTTGTGCGCGCCAAGGTGTCGCAATCACTCACCAATAGCGCCTTGACCGGTTTGGCGATGGTAGCGTTTCTTGCCGTATATAGGGAAGTATTCGAAAGTATATTGTTTTTTAATACCTTATGGTTGCAGACTGATTCTGGGGGACACAGTGACATTGTCTACGGCATGCTGACCGCAGCGGTGTTGTTGGTTTTAATTGCCTGGGGTGTGTTTAAATTCAGTGTGCGCTTGCCACTGAAATTATTTTTCCGTGTCAATTCAGTGTTTCTCTACCTTCTGGCAATTGTGTTTGCCGGTAAAGGCATAGCCGCATTGCAAGAAGCCGGTAAGTTACCCATCAACCCGATTCAATTCTTTCAAATCGATGCGTTGGGAATATATCCCAACGCGGAAAGCTTGGGCATCCAAGCGACATTGATCGCAATCGCCGTTTCTGTATTCCTATATAGTCGATTTAAACTGAATCGAAACCAAGCCGGCACTGAGGCTTAGTCGACCTTCAATCCGATGTATTGTGAAAACACCATTCGAAGAGTGCTAATGATCGTCAGACTGAGCGCCGCAATTCAGGCGCTCGGCAATACCGGGATAAGCCGAGGCCATTCCAAACCGTTGGTCTCGCGCGTCGATGAACAGTTTTGAACCAGTCACTTCCACGTCCCTTCCGCTTGGCAGGCATAGATTCCTTGGAGGAATCTCTTTACGTTACCTCGTCCACTCAGTGGTTCTGCCCAACAAAGAAAAACCGATATATCCGCGCACATTAAGTTTGCCATCATCACCCAAAGTGATTTTACATTTGTAAGTCTTACCTTTTTTCGGATCGTAAATTGTGCCTCCTCGCCACTGCTGATCCTCATATTCAAAATCCCGTAATATTTCCAATCCCAGCAATGGTTGACCACGCAAGGCTGGATCGGGATTGTCGCGGTCCACTTTGGGCTTACCCGCCATACCTTGGTTATCACTCTCTGGATATAGGGGCTCTTTAAGCCAAATAATCTTGCCGCAATAACGATCGGCACATTTATATACTTCCACGCGCGAGCGCCCCTCAGCGGTATTCCAGACACCAAGAACGTCATCAGCAGCGGCCCATGCCAATGCCGGCAAAATCGACATCAGTAAACCCGCTAAGTAAAATACTTTTTTCATCATCATACCCCCTTCCCTTATGAATTATCAGGATAGTTTAATGCGTGATAGACATTGTTACCATAACCTATTTAGAATAAGTTCCAAAGGAACGATAAGTTTCAAGAAGCCAACACATTTAGAATATAATTTTGTCTAACACACGACCGTAGTTATGCTAACCCTTGTGCAAACCACGGTTGTATAAATTATACACACATCATTTTGGCATTATGAATATCAGATTGCTGATTATTTGTTTGTTTTTCATTTCCGCTATACCACTTAGTATTTCTATTTATGCTGGCTGGAATTTGTCTTGGTTAATGGTTTGGAAAAACGAAGCAATACTTTGGGGCCTAGGGTTTTCATTGTTTGCTCTGCTTGGAATTTTCTTGGCTTATCAAAATAAAGAGAAATATCCTAAATTTTATTTTTTCTCATGCACAATAGCCCTTGTGATCGTACTTCCAACGATTTATGATTTTTTTGTGTTAGGTTGGGGTGCTTCGTCGAAAAGTGATTCAACAACATTGGAGATGTGGGAGTTTTGGAAATCTAACTGGTGGAAATAATCGCAACTATGAAAATATACTTCAAGAGCGAGTAAACTTTGAATCCTGCCAAAGTACAACCACCTAAAGTTAGGCAACCCAATCCTCAAAGGAGAAAGCATGGATTCGATTACAACGACAACTTTCAAGAGCATGAGTCCTCAGTTGCTTGTTCAGGACATTGAGCGCTCTCTAGAATACTACATACTCAAACTCGGTTTTGATTTGGATTTTCGTTATGAAGATTTTTACGCCGGTGTCAGTCGGGATGGTCATTCTATCCACCTCAAACAAGGAATTCCCTCCACACACGAGCGCGCAAACCGAAAAGACAACGAGCATTTGGACATTGCGTTTATCGTCGAGGGCCTTGATGCATTATTAAAACATGTTCAAAAACAATCAGTAGAGATTGCCCAGCAACCCCGTGATATGCCATATGGGCGTGAATTCTATGTATTCGATCCTGATGGATATATACTTGGATTTCTTGAAGCCGCCCAAGGCAGAATATAATGCCGCAAATGGACGACCGCTCGAAACAAAACCGCTTTTAACCAAATCGGAGGGATTATGAAAGCTTCAGGAGAATTCGAGGTAAATCTGGATCCGCTTGATCGCTACATGCAAGGCACTGATGGAATCGACTTGGGCCGAATGTCAATAGACAAGACGTTTAGTGGAGATCTTCAGGCTACCAGCAAAGGTGAAATGCTGAGCGCCATGACACCCATAAAGGATTCGGCCGGTTATGTCGCCATCGAACAG
>JASFLF010000280.1:0-5397 GCA_050118235.1 Gammaproteobacteria bacterium
CCAGTTTAATGGCGCCATTTTGCAGCAAGCCATAAGTCACTTCGCAAATATGCGAAGGTGATGGATAAGCTTTGTCCAGAAAATCGAACGGGCCAATTAAGGTGTTCCAGAAGCTGTACGCCACGCGCCAGGCATGACCACATTCACCCACGACGATGCGTTTGACGCCTAACTCTAAAGCCGCTTCGCGAATTCGCATGGCCGCTTTTTTCAAGTTTTCGTGGCTGCCGATAAACATGGAAAAGTTGGCGGCTTCCGAGGCGTAAGAACTCAACGTCCAACTGATGCCCGCCTGATGAAAGACTTTGGCGTAACCCATCAAACCATCGATGTGTGGTTCGGCAAAAAAGTCTGCTGAGGGCGTGATTAACAACACCTCGGCGCCTTTTTCATCCACAGGAACGCGGATTTTATGCCCAGTATCGTCTTCCAGGTCTTCTTCCAAACCTTCCAAGGTGTCAACCAATGCGGGTTCGGGCAGTCCCAGGTTATTGCCGATCTTGTGAACCTTACCCAGGATCTCATTACAATATTTTTGGCCCACGCCAATGGAGTCCAATACTTCGCGGCCTGCCATGGAAATTTCCGCGGTATCGATGCCATATGGGCAAAATACCGAGCAGCGCCGGCATTGGGAGCACTGGTGAAAGTAGCTATACCACAGGTCGCGCACTTCTTCGGTAAAATCCAGCGCACCAACTAATTTGGGGAAATATTTCCCGGCAAAGGTGTAATGGCGGCGGTAAACTTTGCGCAGTAAGTCCTGGCGCGCCACGGGCATGTTATTAGGGTCTTGAGTACCAATGTAATAGTGGCATTTGTCGGTGCAAGCGCCGCATTTGACGCAGGTGTCGAGAAATACTTGCAAGGCGCGGGACCCGCTGACCAACTCGCCAAGTTTTTTTACGGCCACGTCTTGCCAGTTGTCTACCAATTCGCCGGGAAATCCAACGCTTTCCTGGTGAGCCGGTTTGGCCGCATAAGGCTTGCTGTCCGCCATCGCCCCTTCGACGATGACCGGAATTTCCCGGAACTCGCGGTATTTTGGAGCTGTTACCGTTTCCTTCGCCATGTTATACCTCTGGTTCTAAATCCTGTTCGAAGATTCGATTTATTGCTTTGGTTTGCTGTTAGCCTTCCGCCGACCAGCCTTGTACATGCCGCTGTTCGCGTGGGTTATCCCGTTGGTTGCGAGTGGGAGCGAAAAACAAACCCGGCGCGTGCAGCAATTTACTGATGGGGAATACCACCAATAACGCAATTACCAGCGCCAAATGAATCAATAACACGGCGTTTCCGGGTAAGGGCTGCAAATCAAATGTCATCAAGCCCATAATAAAACCTTTTACTGCCACGATATTGATGGGAATAAAAAACGTCATCAACATGCCGGTTAGGCCGATGCTGATTAAAAGTAGCAACATCAAATGATCGGAGGGGCTGGAAATATACCGAACCCGATCCACCAAGAATCGTCTTGCCCACAGGCCGAATAAGCCTACGACCATGGCAATGGAGCCGTATTTTCCGAAAGGTTGAATCAAATCGATCCAGAACCAGGTCGGCTCGATGAAATAACGCAGATGTCTGAGTAATACCAGTAATAAACCGAAATGAAACAGCCAACCGAAAATCCAAATCCACTTGTTGGATTTGAACAGACTTTGGAATACGGTGATTTCTTTGATAATTCGCCACGCGACACCGGGTTTGGTTAATGGCGCGGGGGTAGTGGGAATCTTCAGCGGCGCGGGTGTTTTCGCGTAAATATAGATTTTACGGGCGATTCCCCCGATAAATAAAATCGCAGCTGCATAAAATAATATTGCGTACAACACCGTTAGCGTCATTACGGGACCTTAAAAAGTTACGTTTCGTTGTTTTTTGCTGGGCAATCGCGCAGCGATTACCCAGCGGTTTATTATTTTTGAGCTTTAAATTACACGCAGCCAGTTGGCTTAGGCAATCCGGCGATCTTACAAGCTTGCTTGGCCGGGCCGTAAGGGAACAATTCGTACAAGTATTTGCTGTTGCCTTTGTCCTTACCCAGCTTTTTACCGATGGCTTTAGTCAATACGCGTACGGCGGGAGCAATTTGATACTCTTCATAGTATTCACGCAGGAAGTTAACCACTTCCCAGTGATTGTCGGTCATGTCCAAACCTTCCGCTACCGCGATAGCTTTAGCGACATCATCAGTCCAGTCGTCACGATTAACGAGATATCCTTCTTCATCAGTTTCGATGGATTTACCGCCGACATCTAGGGCCATATTGCACTCTCCTATTTTGTAAATTGAGTAAGTTGATAATGAAAAATCGAATTAACGAATATTTTATTACTTGGAGTTAAAGCCAAGATTGAGTTGTGTCATGTTCAGTGACTAAATCCACAAACCCGTTGTAATCGACGATTTTAATGCCGTCGATTAACTTATCCTCGCTGATGCCGCGGGCTTTCAAATCCGGACCTAATACATAGAACGATAAACCGCTCATTGCATTGCCTACTACGCCGGCTTTCGCGGCACCTTTGATTGCGCCGTACACGCCGTCTTCGATCAACAATACGGAACCACCTTTTTTCGCCAGACGAATACAACTTTCCAGAGTATTGCGGTCTGTGGGTGATTTATTAACAGTATGTAACATAGCCATGGTTCACCTCACTTAGAAACTCTTGCTTAGAAACTCTTTCCTTAGAAACTTAAGACGATATCGCTTTGATCAATGATCTCTGAAAGCTCTTGGGAGCTGACCACATGGATGGAGTCTTTTTCCGCCCAGTCGTCGTCTTCGTCTTCGTATTTCAGAGGCATGAGATCGTCCACGGTCAAGCCGCGTGCTTCCAGTGACTCTTTTTCAACGTAAATTTTGTTTACGTCGTAATCACCCAAGGCTTTGTACGTGGGTGAGAAGTTCTTCACACCAATACCTGTAGTGTCTTGACCTTTGGTTAGTTGAAACACACCGTCGTCGACGAAAGCCAACGCCACATCCTGTTCGAAGGCGGCGCCGATTAGAACCACTTCCAAAGACTCTAAGGCGTAAATCGTTCCGTAGGGTGCTTTTCTATTTACATAAAGAAATCTTTTCGTTTCTGACATTCGCTTGCCCCTTTACCAAAATTAGTCGCCGAACACGACCAGCCGTTCGCTTTGAATTCCGGCTTCGATCAGCTGACCTAAGCCAGAAATGCGAAAGCCGGGCGCGATGTTGTCACCGTCTTTACCATTGCGTTTAGCCTCATCCGGGTCAACAATCCCCCGGCGTTGAGCCGCCGCTACACACACAACCAAGTCCAGGTTGTGTTTGGCCGCCAACTCAGACCACAGGTTCACTAAATTGCGGTCGTCCTGAGGTGGCGTGGTAAAACGAGTGCCGTTGTTCACGCCGTCATGGTAAAAGAACACGCGAAAAATCTCGTGGCCTTTTTCCAGCGCGGCTTTGGTAAATTGATAAGCTGTGTCAGAGGCCGCATGGGTATACGGCCCCTCGTTGATTTGTACGCTCAATTTCACTTCTTTTCCCCTCTCTCAGTTGGTTGATTAGAAGCGAATATGCGTAGATGCATTCAACATGTGACGAGCGCCGCGCCAGTTGTCGATATGGAACTTGGTGAATGGCAACTCGGTCAATTCAAAGAAACGCGGCCAACCGATACGCTCAACCCAGTCACCGATGCGTTCCCAACCTTTGGCGTCTTCTTTATAAACGCGTAAGATGTTCTTAACGATGGCAGCTACTTCGGGCCAGCGAGGGGGATTGTTGGGTACACCTGCGGCGACCAGTTTGTGGAACATGGGTTTGGAGCGGGCATTAGAGTGTTTGCCACCTACCCAGATAGCCAGCTTAGTGTGCTCTGGATCGTTGATTTGCATGGGAGGGCATGGTGGGAAACACGCGCCGCAACAAATGCATTTTTTCTCATCCACTTCCAGACTGGGTTTGCCGTTGACCATGGCCGGGCGAATGGCTGCCACCGGGCAACGCGCCACTACGGATGGACGTTCGCATACGTTGGCCACCAAGTCATGGTTGATCTTCGGCGGTTTGGTGTGTTGCACGTTGATAGCGATATCACCTTGACCGCCGCAGTTGATTTGGCAGCAAGAAGTGGTGATGTGAACCCGGTTGGGCATAGTTTCAGTAACGTATTCGTCGTGCAATTCGTCCATTAAGGCTTTAACCACACCGGAGGCGTCAGTGCCGGGGATGTCGCAGTGCAACCAACCCTGGGTGTGGGAAATCATGGTTACCGAGTTACCGGTGCCGCCGATGGGATAGCCGGCGTCCGATAATGCTTGGAGTAGTGGCTCGACTTTTTCTTCTTTGTCGACCATGATTTCCATGTTGCTGCGGATAGTAAAACGCACATAGCCGTCAGCATAGTTGTCGATGATATCGCACAATAAGTTGATTTCGTAAGGGCCTAACTGGCGTTGGGTTCCGATACGAACGGTCCAGATTTCATCGCCACTGTGGGCAACGTGGTGCAACACACCGGGACGTGGCCGCTCATGATATTTCCAGTTACCGTAATTTTTAATCATAGTCGGATGCATGTATTGGAAAGCATCCGGAACACCGCTCTCAATGGGAAATCTTGGTTGCGCCTGCTCGCTCATTAGTTTTTAACCTCCAAGGTAAGAATGTTTATCAAATTCAGGCAAGACGGGTTTCGCCATGTTTTTCTCTCTGTGGCGAGAGGCATGGCGAAACCGTTTGGACTGTTAGCTGGCGGCTTTACGCTCTTTCCATTTGGCCGCTTCTTCTTCCCAGGTATCCATGCGAACATAGTTACTGATACGTGGGTTGTTGATCATGTTGGGATCAACGTCTAAGCCAATACCTTCTAAGAAGTTCACCAGGCCGATACGATCAATGGTTTCACCGCAGCGCTCATGCTCCAGTGCGTTTTCCGCCCAGAAATCGATGATTTCTTCGGAGAGCTCAACCAAGCGTTCGTAATCTTCTTCGGTTTCCAGTTTCATGAAAGGAATTACCACGGTGCCCATGGTGTCGCCGATCTTCAAGGTACGTTTGCCGCCGATCAGAATAGTAACGCCTTTGTCTTTACCGGGAGACAATGCCTTGGTCATGACGTTCAGGCAGTGCATGCAGCGTACGCAGTTGCGGTTGTCCACATCCAGCGTATCGTCGTCATTTAAAGAAAGCGCATTAGTGGGGCACATGCTGACAACGCTATCGATAACGTATTTACGACCTTTTGTCGCCACGAATTTTTTCACTTCTTCCTGGTCCACTTGCATGTCATCGCGCCACGTACCGATCACGGAAAAGTCGGAACGTTGGATGGAGTTCATGCAGTCATTGGGGCAGCCGGAGACTTTGAATTTGAATTTGTAAGGTAAGGCGGGGCGGTGCATATCGTCTA
>JASFLF010000281.1:0-5390 GCA_050118235.1 Gammaproteobacteria bacterium
TAAAAACACGTTGAGTTCCACGGGGAGCACTTTGGGTGGTTGCTTCAACCTAACCATCAGACCCGTAGGGCTCATGTTGACTGCAACACCTGGTACAAACACACCGCGATAACCAATCAATGCGTAACTGTGAATATTAATACGAGGATGTTTTCTGTTTTCTTTTTTAACCGTGTTCATCGTACAATGTCCTGATATTCCGGTTTTAACACTATCCAGCACCACTCCCTGGGATCTTTCAGACCATAGTTAGTGCCCATCCATAAACGATCTATTTTTCCAATCTCTGCGTCCCTTAAAGGGCCTACTCTTGGTGCGCCGTCTTCTCAAATGCTCATATATTGCGTATATACTGCGCTTTTCGAAGCCGGTGCGCCTTGATCTAGAAAAAATATCCTCGTTTATGGACGGGCACTAGTTAGATTACCATTCCTGACCATACATCACTTTGGTTTGACCAACTTGTTTCATTAATTGGTTTAATTATTCGAATTCAAAAATTCGCCACCGCGTGCAACCGGGTTTTATCCCTTTTGAACACTTCAAAAGGCCGCTCTTGTACGGGAGACAAGATGCGGTCTCGCTTAAATTGAGCCAGCACCCGGCTGACACTTTCCGGGGTAACACCAAGCACCTCCGCCATCTCCTCGCAGGTCAACAACCGCACACACAGCGAATCCTGGCCGTATTCGATAATACCGAGAAAATTCACCAGCCGAGCCACGCGGCTTTTAATGGCACCGGCTGAAAACTGTGTAATCCAGGTATCCGCATAGTACAAATGATTGTGCCAATGCTCGATGAATTTGGTCGTCAATTCACAATCACGCTGCATAAATGCACGCAATCTGGGTACGGCAATACGGTAGACTTTAACATCACCCAGTGCGACCGCAGTGTGCTTGTAAAGCGTTTGCTGCAACATTCCCTCTAAGCCAAAAATCGTACCTGCTCCCAAAATACGAACAATACGCGCGCGGCCGTTCGGTAAATGGTTGATCAATTTCACCATGCCGTTATCGATAAAAAAGACGCAATTCGCTGAATCACCTTCGAAATACACAGAAGATTGTGATTCGAAAGTGACGCATTTCGCTACCCGAAAAAAAAACTCATCTACTTTATCGATGGCTTGCAAGTGCCCAAATCCCTTTTCGGTGTCGTGGATGGCGGTAACTGGCGGAGTTTTGGCGGTGTCCTTGCTTGAGTCGCGGGCAGTGCTACTTCTGTTAATATCCGCCGGAATAATGTCGGCCGAAATCGTTTTCGCTGTAAATTGTTTTGTGTTCATATCGATATGACCTCACAATTCTTGCAGATTAACATTCTCCGGTTGGTGGGGAGGCGCAACTGACAGATGTCGTTTATTGAGTCAAATAATCATCCCATACGCCCTGTATTAGCTACCAAGATACATCTAATGAGAAAACTTTTTAGAGAAATATCGTTGCAAAATTTTTTAAAAAATATGCTTTGCTATGGATTTTATCAAGCTGTCTTCCATCGGTTTTCCTTACTCAGTAACGACTTTATTTCCTGCCTCACCAAAGACCTACTCTAGTCACAGCGCAAATTTAGAACTTACCGTTACTCCGTGACTTAAATTTAATTCAGTGGGACTCCGCTTAATTCCGATTAGGGAAATTTCACTGGCGGCGATAGTCGTTCAGTACCCTGGGTAGCCACACCCCGTCTCATGTAACCGGGCTCACTACCACATAGTGCAATACTTACTAAATAAGGTAGTACCGAGCGATAGCAATTGCAAATTAGCCAAAAGTTACATACCGATTAATTCGCCATGCAAGTTTAGTTTCTTAACAACATTTAGGAATTCGGACGAATCTATAACATCGGGATTGTATTCAACAATCATCAAGTGCGGTTTGTTCCTATTGTAATCCGCGGCCATAACACCGTCGTGCTCCAAAAGTCTATCCCGTAGAGATTCTTTTTCGGCACTGGAGGTCTCTTCGTCAATGTGTATGGTCACATCGACCATTTTGGTGTTCATAAAGTTTCTCCTGCGATCTAAACATTCTCTATTAAACAGATTTATACGATAGACAATGTATAGGAATATTTCATAAGTATTGGTTACGCTCTCATCAAGTGCTTTTTCTATATATGCCGGCTAAAGTGACCATGGTATACTTCGCGCGTTAGTCTTTGAAAATCCTGTCCACTGATGTGAACAAGATCGGTATGATCGCCCGACTCAAAATAAATATCCTCACACTGGTAGAGGCTGTCTTCCACCACCATATCCATATCATAGGCCTGTCCAAGGGCCGGAATTGCGCCTACATCGCAATCTCTGAATAGATCGGCCAATTCCGCCTCAGTAGCTAAACCCAAATGACGGTGAAGTTGACCACCCAATTGCCCCAATTCAATGTGGTGAGTGGCAGGTATCACCGCCATAAGATAACCACTATCATCTTCCAATACGACGGACTTTGCGATAGTCTCTCCCGATATGCCGGATGCTTGTGCAGCACCCATGGTTGTGCTGGTATATGGATGCGGCAAGACATCGTATTTAACATCATTATTATCCAGATATTTCTGAATTGTTCTCGGGATACTCATAAGCCCTCCTTCGAGATTAATCTAAAAACTTTGATTACATAAACTATAGTCGAAAAAAGACAGAACTTTACCGAAAAAGTGTGTTTTAGTCATAGATTGAATTAATGGATTTATTGCCATTATCAAAGATAATCAGCGTATTTAATCCATTACATTTTCTTATGGATGATAAGTACATCACAGCAGCTGTGCGCGATCCTGAAAATACCGCCTTACAAGCTCCTGCATCTAAATTACTATGCAACATCTGAGTAATTGTTTCGCGTCAGAGCGCATTGAGAAAATCCGTCAAATTGAAAAATATCAATGCATTCACATACCGACTTTCCTCATAATTCGCATCTAGTGTAGTGTTTCATATAAACCGCACATTTAGACGAGATAGACTTGAGGTGGGTCTTACAGATTCTATCTGGCCCTACGGGAACGTTTTATATGAAACACTACACTAGCTCTGATCAGCCGTCACCATGCATAGGCAAAATGTAAACCACTATACTAATAAATTGCTGTAATAGAACGTTGTCCCGTTTATTGTGTAAAGCCGTTGCAATGTATGGTCACTACCTAAAATCATCAAAACTCGCAAGGCAAAATACGCGTACCGCTAACCGGAGAAATTTTATGGATTTACATAAACTGGAAACCACGGCATGCGCCATGGTCGCTGAGGGTAAAAGCATACTAGCCATGGATGAAAGCACCTCCACTTGCGACAAGCGCCTGCAAAACGTTGGGGAATATCGGCAACAAACGGAAAAACAGTCCGCCTAAAGCGCCTTGTCACGCCCCCTGCGTAAACGACTTTTTGCCAGAACTATATTCCCGCCACAAAGGAGAATCGTTATGACACTGACCGCGTCCACCATGCCCAAACTGGGAACACCGGCACCGGATTTCAGCTTGCCCGATATTGGCAACCATATTGTGTCGTTGCGCAATTTTGACGCCTCACCGGCATTGCTAGTGGTTTTCCTAAGCCATCATTGTCCGTACACGCGGCACATTTTTTCAAATTTGGCGGAGATGATTCGTGATTATCAGTCGCGGGGCGTGGCGGTTGTGGGCATTAATTCCAATGATCCCGAGCAACATGTTGAAGACAGACCGGAAAAAATGGCTCAACTGGCCGAAAAACAGAACTTTCCGTTCCCTTATTTAAAAGATGCTACACAAGAAATAGCTAAAGCCTATAAAGCGGCGTGCACGCCGGACTTCTTTCTCTACGACCAGAATCGCAAACTGGTGTACCGGGGTCGATTCGACGACGCCCGTCCGGACCGCGATGTGCCGGTGAGCGGCAACCAATTGCGCGCAGCCATGGAGGCTCTACTCAGCGGCAAAGAACCGATAGAGCCGCAAAAACCCAGCGTAGGCTGTAACATCAAATGGAAACCCGGCAACGAACCCGAATACTTTCGCGAGGCGCAAACGGAGCACGCGTAGCTGTCATAGCATAGGTCTATAGGCCGGCGTTGATATCGACCTGGCTCGCAGTAAAGTATTTGCTCTGGACTGTGTCGGATATCTCCTCACAGCAGGACATAAATCTATGTCAGGCGCGTTTTTCCCAATGGTAGATCCGCATGGGTGGAATATTGCGGATTTCCAGCACAGCTTTTTCCGTTCCCATATGGGGACGGCACAATTGCGCAACCCTGCCGCTCACTTGATAGGCCACAAAGCGCGCATTGGGGGCAAGCATGTTTTCAACCTCTCGGATAATGCGTTCGCCCACGGCGTCTGTCATGGTGGAAAATGGAATCCCTGATATTACGGCATCCGGCGCTTTCAAACCGTATGAATTTACAATGTCATTAAGCTGCTCGGCACTACCCAAGTGAGCAATGAGCCGTTTGTCCTCTATTTTACTCAGCATGGAATGAAAGCATGGATTGATTTCTATACTTAAGAGGGTAGCCTGCGGTGTCATGGCCTTAAGGATCGCTCGGGTAGTGCCGCCGGTGCCACAGCCCAATTCCACAATTGTGCTGGCCGACTCGGCTTTGGCGGACTGCAATACGGCTTTTTCAAGATAACGCGAGCTGGGAACGATAGATCCTATTTGCAAAGGATGTTTAAAAAACTCTTTTAGAAAAATCCAACCGTGGCGGTTGTGGTTGACACCGTTTTTTGGTTTGTGATTGACGTTATTTATTGGCATAGTTTTTCAACATAGATTATTAGAATAGTTTGTTGGTGAAACTTTTTAGCGCCTGTGCGATAAACAGAGTTGAGTAACGCACGAAAATTATATACTTCGCTTCAGAGAAAATTATTGTGCCACACTGATCACCCTCCCCCTAGGAAAAGCACAAAAATCCGATGATAACATATTTCTTTAGAAATTGACGCCTCGCCAGTGTGGCCCCGTTCCCTCAGGTTTTACGCGTCCATCTTGCTCATAACCGACGCTCGATATTTTTCCACGGTACCGTAGCTGATGTCTAGTCGGTATTTGTCAATCCCGCGTGTCCATACCGTAGCATGCACAACCCCAGCAATACGCAACCTGATTAATCGCGATGGAAGTCCTATTAAAACCGTCCGGCGGATGAATACGCTTTGAGGGCTATGTCTCTGCCCCAATGGGAGGTGGACGAAGTTTTAACGCATTGCTTTACTGCTCTTCTTCCCGATTATGACCATGCAATAGCGCAAGAGGAAAATACCGCAGAATATCACCCACCGGTAGCCTTTTCAGAGGAATATTTTCCCTCGCGTTATTGTCGGTATCTTCAAAATCGGGGGGTTTAGCAATTTGCGTCTCAATTATCAGTCCTGAGAACATTTCCTGG
>JASFLF010000282.1:0-5373 GCA_050118235.1 Gammaproteobacteria bacterium
CGTGGAATCGGGTACTGTGGAAGACGTGTTGGAAAATCCGTTACACCCTTATACTAAGGCGCTGCTTTCCGCAGTACCTCAAGTGGATATCGACTCGGAAAGGAAAGTCATTCGCTTGCGCGGCGAGTTGCCATCGCCCGCCAATCCTCCGGTCGGATGTCATTTTAATCCACGCTGCGCCCAAGCATGGCAAGAGTGTCGTAACGGTTATCCCTCAGCCCGTTCGGTCAGTCCCACCCATTCGGTTCGGTGTTTTTTATATAAGTAGTTGGCGGATGGTGATTCGCCCGAATCAACAGCCACTAATCACCAACATCAGATTTTCCCGGAAAACCGGGTGACATCCACATACAGCTTCAAATACTGGCCAGGGCGCAGGTTTTGGTCTTCATCCAGGGAATTCCACTCCAGTAAATCGTCCACGGTTACCCGGAATTTTTCCGAGATTAAGGATAAGGATTCACCATTACGGACGCGGTAGCTGATTTTTCGAGTGGTGGATCTTTTGGGGGGAGTGGTAAAACGGGTTTTAACGAGCGTTTGATTAAATAGGTTATGTGGATGATTGGTGTTTTGCCAAATGACCAAGGTTTGTCCCGGGATTAAATAATCTTCCGGCGTCATGGAATTCCATTCGGTGATATGTTTGATGGAGACATTGTATTGCTTCGCTATGTCCCAAAAGGTGTCTCCTTGTTCCACCGTATGTTTCACTTTTTTACCCTGCGATGCAGCAGTGGACATTGCGACTGGGATTATCAGGCTTTCCCCACTGACTATGGTGGCATCGCTGATTTTGTTGATCTTCCGGATAGCGCTAACAGTGGTTTTATAGCGTTTTGCAATCGAGCTTAGTGTTTCACCGGATTCGACTTTATGTTGAGACCATTTTATGGCTTCTTGTAGATCGGTCTTGGCAAGATTTTGTTTGAAGTTTTTCGCCTTATCCACCGGTACGAGTAAGTAGTGCGGTCCATCCGGCGCAGTGGCCCAGCGATTAAATGCCGGATTTAACGAATACAATTCATCAACGGTCATGTCCGCCATTTTCGCGGCCAGAGCCAAATCGATTTGCGTGCTTATATCGATTTTTTCAAAATAGGGTTTGTCAGGCAGAATACTTAAGCGCACACCGAACGCGCGAGGGTCATCGATGAGAGAGGATATGGCCAGCAATTTGGGCACATAATCACGGGTCTCTTTGGGTAAATCCAATGACCAAAAATCTGTCTTTTTACCCGCTCGTTGATTGGCCCGAATGGCCCGGTCTACCGTGCCTTGGCCGGAATTATACGCCGCCAGCGCCAGCAGCCAGTCACTGTCAAAATGCTCATAAAGATCGAGTAAAAAATCCAACGCCGCGTGTGTGGATTGGTACACATCACGGCGGCCGTCGTACCACCAGTTCATTTCCAATCCATAGTGTTTTCCGGTGGCCGCAATGAATTGCCACATGCCCGCGGCTTGTCCCGGTGAATACGCATAAGGTTGAAACGCACTTTCCACAATGGGTAATAAAGCTATTTCGGTAGGCATGTGGCGTTTTTCAACTTCAGCCAGAATGTAATATAAAAACGGCATCGCGCGGGTGGTTATGCGATCGATATAATCCTGATGCTTCGAGTACCACTTCAGTTCGGCGTCGACTCGTTTATGTTCGTACCCATTTAGCGAGAAACCTTTACGCACTCGATGCCAGATGTTGCCGGACGTCACGCGGCTTCTGCCATTCATAGTGCGCATCAACATGTTATCGTATTGGTCGTCACCACTGGCGGTCTTGTCGTTGCTGAATCTAACCCAGGGAGCCAACGAGGCTTTGTCGGTAACCTCTGTGGTGTTTTGGGTGGAATGGGAGTACTTGGCTGGCGTACTTCCCATAGCATAGATGCTAATCGGGAGTATGATCAATACCAGTACCAGTGCTAGGCGGGATTTTAGGTTCCTAGATTTTTCGGGGCGCAAACAGACTGGTTGCAACGGTCTGCGCAAGTGTTGGTGTTGTTGCTGCCGAAATTTTGGTTTGAACATGGAACGCATTGGTCTAACAGATTTTATTTACAAACACTTATGGCTTATTGTCGCCTGATTTTTCGCAATACGAAATAAAACAAAAAAACATGATACTATTTTTAATTCGTTTTTTGCCACGACTGATTTTACCACCCAAAACAGGAAACGACTGCTATACATAAATTCACTAAGGACATTGTAACCACGTGAACGTTGTGAATACAAATAATCCAGCACCCGTTTGTCATCTCAACCTTAGTATTTTATCGGTTACAAGCAAATTTTATCCCAATTCCGACCGAATGAGCGCTGCAAAATGAGCCTATTTAAAAAAACAGACGTAAATGGCCAGGATTTGCACTGGAGTCGCTGCGGTACGCTTGCCGAAACACAAATCCATTTGCGGGATTGGTATGAAAAATATCCAGGAATTTGGTTGCAGGAACAGGAGCTTACGCTATTGGAGGGGGTGTTAACCGATTTGTTTGGGTATCACATTTTACAAATAGGTTTGTACAATGAGCGCACTTGCTTGAATGTGAGTCGCATTCCCCACCGAATGGTGATGGATGTTAAGTTTCCCGACATAGCCAATTGTAAACAAGGTCAGACCGATACCGACTTTTTCAATGGTGAACCGGAATACATCCCCATTGCAGGTGACAGTTTGGATGTATTGGTGTTGTCTCATACGTTAGAATTCTGCTCGAATCCCCACGAAGTGTTGCGGGAGGCGGACCGAATTTTAATTCCGGAAGGTTATGTGGTTATCTTGGGTTTTAATCCTTGGGGATTGTGGAGTTTATGGCGGATATTGTTTGGTTGGCGTAAAAAGGCGCCGTGGTGCGGTCGGTTCGTCAGCTTGGCGCGATTAAAGGATTGGTTGCAATTGTTGGGCTTTGATATCTGCGAATCGCATCGCTATTTTTTTCGCCCACCCTTGTCACATTCCGGAATTATGACGCGCCTGACGTTTTTGGAAAACCTGGGCAGCCGTTTTTGGCCCATTCTGGGTGGCGCGTATTTTCTGGTGGCGAAAAAGCGGGTGGCGACTTTGACGCCAATTAAACCTCGCTGGCGGCCACACCGCAGTCGCCTGGTGACCACGGGGCTCGCGGGTAACTCATCAGTATCGAATCGAAAAAATGACAGCGACAATGGTTGAAGTGTTTACCGATGGAGCGTGCCGTGGCAATCCCGGACCCGGGGGCTGGGGTGTGGTCCTGAGGTACCAGAACAAAGAAAAAGAACTTTACGGCAGCGAAACCCATACCACCAATAATCGCATGGAATTGACAGCGGCGATCGAGGCATTGGACGCTTTGAAACGGCCTTGCGAAGTCGTGATTACTACTGATTCTCAATATGTGAAAAACGGTATTAATCAGTGGATTACCAACTGGAAAAAGCGGGGCTGGAAAACCGCCGACAAAAAGCCTGTTAAAAATATCGATTTATGGCAGCGGTTGGATGCGCTGGTGTCACGCCATGACGTTAAATGGCACTGGGTCAAAGGGCACAGCGGCCATCCGGAGAACGAACGGGCGGATGCCCTGGCCAATCGCGGCATCGATGAGTTGCTTCAGAAAAAACGCTAGTGGACTGTATTTTATTAAATGCAGATATCAGCAAGGCGAGAAGCCGAAGACAAGATAATATGATTTCTTCGTGTCCTTCGTGCCTTCGTGGTTAAATATTAGAGCTTTGGTGAGGAAAAGAAAATGCGGCAGATTGTATTGGACACAGAAACCACCGGCTTGGAACCGGCACAAGGCCATCGCATAATAGAGATCGGTTGCGTGGAAATGATCAATCGCCGGCTGACGGGTAATCACTACCACCAATATATTCAACCCGACCGCGACATTGATGACGGTGCTATCGAAGTTCACGGCATCAGCAATGAATTTCTAGTCGATAAACCGCGATTCGACGATATCGTGGAGGATTTTTTACGATTCGTGAAAGGCGCCGAGTTGATCATCCACAATGCGCCTTTCGATGTCGGGTTTATAAATTCTGAATTGCAGCGTTATGAAAAGGACCATCCGGCTATTGAAGCCATTTGCGGCATAATAGATACGTTGTCTCTTGCTAGGGAACTGCACCCCGGGCAGAAAAACAATTTGGATGCCTTGTGCAAACGGTACGACGTCGATAACTCGCGTCGCGAATTGCACGGCGCACTATTAGATGCGGAAATACTGGCCGATGTGTATCTACGCATGACCGGTGGCCAGGAGGCGCTGTTTGTCGAATCCCAGCAACAAGCGGTGGAAGACAGTCAGCGAGAAATAATCCGCATTAGCAATGACAGGCCTGCGCTTAGCATAGTGTACGCAAACCAAGCGGAAATCGAGGCCCACAAACAGCGCTTGCAAACTATCCAGAAGGCCAGTGGCGGCCAGTGCGTGTGGTTAAAACAGTGAGGGGATTTTACCACGATGCTCTAAAAACAATTTAACCACGAAGGCACGAAGGACACGAAGAAAAACAATAAACCTATACCTACGAAGGAAGATAAACGCAGACGCGCCATGCAAATGTAAAAAAACAAATTTGTTCGATATTACCTGATAGAAAGCTTTTGTTAGTCTTCGTGTCCTTCGTGGCTTATTTTACGGCATCACACCACTTTCATGCGCGCATTAATACCCCAGCGTGAATTCAGCAACCAGTGTTTGATTTTTTCAGCTTCCTGGGGCTTGCAAAAATAATATCCTTGGGCGACGTCGCAGCCTAAGTTGATCAGCATATCGAGGACTTCCTGGCTTTCCACGCCTTCGGCGATCACGCTCAATCCCATATTGTGGGCCAAATCTATAGTGGAATGTACGATAACCGCATCGCTGCTGTCGCGGTTCATGTCCATGACAAACGATTTGTCGATTTTGATGTCTGAAACCGGCAGTTTTTTCAGATAAGCCAATGAAGAATAACCGGTGCCGAAATCATCGACGGAAATTTTCACTCCCATGCGGTGCAGTTTGGTTAACATTTCCATGGCTTGATTGGGATTGGCCATCACGGCACTTTCAGTCAATTCCAGCGACAACCATTTCGGGGCCACCCCGCAATGGTTAAGTGCTTTAGAGACGATATCGGCCAGTTGGGCTTCCTCCAGGCTGGTGGCCGATAAATTCACTGCGACATTGATCGAAATCCTTTCCATGTGCCATTGGGCGCATTGAGTCAACGCCGTAGTCAACACCCAATGCGTCAGCTGATGAATTAGCCCGGTTTGCTCCGCCAGGGGGATGAACAGATCGGGAGTTAAAAAACCACGGCTAGGATGGTTCCAGCGGACCAGCGCTTCGACACCGCAAATGCGGCCGGATTTGATGTCAATTTTGGGCTGAT
>JASFLF010000283.1:0-5366 GCA_050118235.1 Gammaproteobacteria bacterium
TCTTTCAGACCTTTTAGCATGTGGCCGGCTATGGGAGTGGATTTTTTATCGTTTGCTTTTGCTGTCGCTTGAGCCAAATTAACTTCCCTATGTTATTGTAATATATAAATATTTTATCGTTATGCGTGCTGCCGCTTGTTATATTTTGTAGGACAATCTATTAAGTATTGCCGTTCAACCGGATTTTTCCATATTTTAGTGCAAGTTCTTGAGCGCCGGATGCACTATTTTCCCGCCCTGCACGTTAATACCGCGCACCAAATCCCGGTCGCCTTGCCAGTCGGGCTGCGCCAGGCGCAACACATAAGGAATCAGCGCCGCTGATAGTGCTTGTGACGCGGAGCGTGGCACCGCCCCGGGCATGTTGGTCACGCCGAAATGCACCACACCTTCCCAAATATAGGTGGGATTGTCATAAGTTGTCGGCTTGGTGGTTTCCACGCAACCGCCTTGATCCACAGCCACGTCCACAATCACGCTGCCGGTTTGCATGTTTTTCACCATTTCAGCGCTGACCAAATGCGGCGTTTTCGCCCCGGTCACTAATACAGCGCCGATTAATAAATCGGCTTTATTCACCGCGTCGGCAATGGAATGGGCGTAAGAATACAAGGCAGTGACATTGGCGCCAATGGCCCTCATGCGGGCCAATTTATCACGATTGCGGTCAAACACCGTGACATTGGCGCCCAAAGCCGCCGCCATTAAGGTGGCCGCCCCACCTACCGTACCAGCACCCAACACCACCACATTGCCGCGCTCGGCAGCCGGTAAACCACCTAATAACAGGCCTTTGCCACCTTGCGGACTGTGCAACAAATGCGCGCCGGCTTGCACCGCAATGCGGCCTGCAACATCACTCATGGGCGCCAACAATGGCAGCAATCCCGCATCGGTTTCCACGGTTTCCCAGGCCACGGCGGTAAGCCCGATATCCATCAAGCTTTGCAGCAATTGTTCCCCGGCCGCCAAATGTAAATACGAAAACAATAAGTGATCTTGACGCAATAACGCTAGCTCAGCCGTTTGAGGTTCTTTAACTTTTACGATCATTTCGCTTTGTTCATACAGCGATTGGGCATCGGGTAAAATCTCGACACCGGCGCGGCGATAATCTTCATCGCTGAAACCGCTTAACTCACCCGCGGTGCTTTGTAAATACACCGTATGACCGTGTTTGACCAACTCGCCGGCCGCTTCCGGGACCAAGCCCACCCGTCCTTCCAAAGTTTTTATTTCGCGTGGTACGCCGATTCTCATTGTGTCTCCTTTACCATGCACTACACTTGCCTTATCTTGTAAACGCGTAGTATAAACGGAATCCGTTTTTAAGCATAACCGCGGAGCCTGTTTTCCCGTGATGTTGTGAAAAGATGTTTTTTTTAGATGTGGTTACAGAAGGCGGTTATAAAGAGTCGCCACATGGTCGCTACAATTCAAGTTTCACAGTTCATGAATGTTGATTAGATCTGGATATTTTCGATTACAACCACGAAGCACTCTAAGATCACGAAGACTATCGTTTAATTAAGCTTCTTATCCCTTCGTGTTCTTCGTGTGCCTCGTGGTTAAATACATGCTGGTGACTTAATCCGGCGCTGATATAAACTCTGAAACTTGAACCATGAATAGTATATTTCGTCGTATGAATTATGAAGTGAATAGGAGCATTGAATGAGTGAAACCAAACACTGTCGATTATTGATTTTGGGGTCCGGCCCCGCCGGTTACACCGCCGCTGTCTACGCGGCAAGAGCGAATCTAGATCCTGTGCTGATTACCGGATTGGAGCAAGGGGGGCAACTCACGACAACCACTGACGTGGACAACTGGCCCGGCGATAACGAAGGCGTGCAAGGACCGGATCTCATGGAACGCATGCGCAAACACGCCGAACGCTTTAATACGGAAATTATTTTCGACCACATCAATAAAACCGATCTCACCCAAAAACCGTTTACCTTAACCGGTGACAGCGGCGTTTACACCTGTGACGCGCTAATTATCGCCACGGGCGCCTCCGCACGATACATCGGCCTGGATTCGGAAGAAAAGTTCAAAGGCAAAGGCGTGTCCGCCTGTGCCACCTGTGATGGTTTCTTTTACCGGGGACAACCTGTGGCGGTCATCGGTGGCGGTAATACCGCCGTGGAAGAAGCGCTTTATCTTTCCAACATCGCTTCCGAAGTGACTGTGGTACACAGGCGGGACAAATTCCGCTGCGAAGCTATTTTAAACGATCAAATCATGGAAAAAGCCAATACGGGTAATATTAACATCGTCTGGAATCATACTTTGGATGAAGTATTGGGCGATGACAGCGGTGTGACCGGCATGCGCTTAAAAAGCACAGAGGACGGCAGCACTCAGGAAAAAGCCCTTCAAGGGGTGTTCATCGCGATCGGTCACAAACCCAATACCGACATCTTTGCAGGTCAAGTGGAGATGAATAACGGCTATATCATCGTAAACAGCGGCATCCAAGGCAACGCCACCGCAACCAGCGTACCCGGCGTGTTCGCCGCCGGCGATGTGGCGGACCACATCTACCGCCAAGCAGTTACTTCGGCCGGTACCGGTTGTATGGCGGCGCTGGATGCGGAACGATATCTGGAAAGTCTGGAAAAATAATAATTTTAACCACGAGGGCACTAAGGACAGGAGGGATATAATAAATAATTTTTTTACTTTCGTGCCCTTCGCGCCTTCGTGGTTATATAAATACTCAGCCGTTGACCAGTTGTTCGTTCACGAATGCATGCAATAGTATTTCATCGCGGCGGTCGGTGACTTTTAATTCCACACCATACAAATATTCCACATTGCCCGCTTCGTTTCTACGTTCTTTGACATTGCGGATAATCGCCACCGTCGCAAAGCGCTCGTCAGCTCCCGCCACACGTAGATTCATGCGAATGGATATCACGCTCTTGACCGCGCCGATATTCTGTTCCGATATGAGTAACGCGCCGCTGGTGCTCATGTCTTCCACCCTTGTTTGATAGGTGGGGGCGTTATTGGCATCGGCCGGCTTGGCGTCGCGAACTTCCGCCAGACCACCAAAGGTTACCCGCTTCGCCTTGCGCAGCGCCAGGGTTTGTAAATCCTTGGGGTAGCTTATGTGCAGATAAGGATAAGGCCGTGCGCAACTGCGCAATACCGAGCCGGTAAAGGCGATAATATTAACCCCCGACATGCTTCGCACCGCCACGCGCTGTGATTCGCGCACTAACATGATTTTGCCATTGACATGGGGCGTGGTCACCATAATGCTGTGGTCCGGCCAGTAGCCAATCACGCGCACATAATGCCGATTTTGCTTATCCTCCGGCAAAAACTGCAATTGCAACACATCGCCAAAATCTAACTCTAATTGCTTTAAGTCCTTTGCTGTCATTGGATTCCTAGGTCACAATAACCATTATCTAGTCTGTATATTCAATAAACACACCACAGTCCGTCTAACGTATCGGCACAAATGAGCTAAACTCAATAAAACCAATGAATTGTACAATTATTGAGCAAATTGATTCTATCGATCCAGGGGCTTGGAATACACTTGCCCATGGGGGCAATCCATTCTTACGGCATGAATTCCTGGCGGCGCTGGAGCATCACCAATGTGTGGGAGAGCGTTTCGGCTGGATTCCACAACATATTGTTGCAAAAGACTCCAATGGCCAGCTAGTAGGTGTTATGCCGTTGTATTTAAAAGACAACTCCTATGGCGAATTCGTGTTCGATTGGGGCTGGGCGGACGCTTATCAGCGCGCCGGCTTGGCCTATTACCCCAAACTGGTCACCGCGGTTCCTTATACGCCGGCGACCGGGCCACGATTGTTAATTGCCCCCCATGCGCCGCAACAGGCGGTTGCCCATGCCTTGATTGATCGGGCGCTGGACCTGGCGGCATCACACCATGTTTCCTCCGTGCATTGGTTATTTACCAACGAACAAGACTCGCGCTATCTCATACAAAAAGGACTTTTGACCCGGATTGGCTACCAATTTCATTGGCACAACCAAAATTATCCTGATTTTGACGCGTTTCTAGGCCAGCTTAGTTCACGCAAACGCAAACAGATCAAACGCGAGCGCCGTCATGTCAGCGACGCCCAAATCGTAATTAAAGTCTTGCACGGCAATGAAGTGAGTGAAGCGCAATTGCACCAATTTCATCGCCACTATCAATCAACGTTTTATCGTTTAGGCGGCTACGCCACATTGTCTCAAGCGTTTTTTGCGGAAATCAGCACTACTGTGCCCCAAAATGTGGTGTTCGTATTCGCTTATTCTAATCACAAACATGTGGCCAGTGCGTTTTGTGTGCGTGGTGAAGACACCTTGTATGGAAGACACTGGGGCTGCGATGCGGATTTTAACAGCCTACACTTCGAAGCTTGTTATTACCAAGGCATTGACTATTGCATTGCCCACGGTCTGAAGCATTTTGAACCCGGGGCGCAAGGAGAACACAAAATCAGCAGAGGCTTTGTGCCCACCGCAACTTATTCGCAACATTGGATTGAAAACGACCAATTTAGACCCATCATCGCCGATTTCCTGCAGCGCGAACAACAAGGCGTACGTCACTACATGGAAAGTCTGCGTGAACATTTGCCGTATCGTACTGACAATGAGAATCCGCGCAAAGCGGAACAAGAGGGGTAAATATGCGCGGCATGGCTCCTTTTTGGATCGATCCCAACGACACTAGTTATCAGTTTCCGGATGTGTCGTTGGCCTTGATAGAACCGGATGGATTGTTGGCCATCGGCGGATCGTTAAGCCCGCCACGTTTAATCAACGCCTATTGCCAGGGAATTTTTCCCTGGTATAACGAAGACCAACCTATTCTTTGGTGGTCACCGGATCCACGGGCGGTATTATTTCCCCGTAAGCTGCATGTCTCACGCAGCTTACGCAAGACCTTGAGGAAAAACCTGTTTACTCTCAGCATCGATCAAACCTTTGAAGCCGTCATAAACGCTTGCAGCGAATCCAGGGCGACACAGCAGGGCACATGGATTAGCCCGGAAATTAAAGCGGCTTACTGTAAGATGCACCAGTTAGGGCACGCCCATTCAGTGGAGTGTTGGCAGAACAACCGTCTGGTGGGCGGTTTATACGGCCTGGCGTTCGGTAAAGTGTTTTTCGGTGAATCCATGTTTAGCCGCGTTACCGACGCTTCAAAGGTGGCGTTTGTTCATTTTGTGCAACAATTGCAAAGCTGGGGATTTTTAATCATTGACTGTCAGGTGGAAACGGAACATTTAACCAGCTTGGGAGCCGAGTTGATTCCCAGAAAGGAATTTGTGCATATGTTGCAAAATCTGTGTTATTTGCCGACCAAACCCGGGCCCTGG